>NZ_JBFUIF010000019.1:0-99202 GCF_056402015.1 Allobosea sp. P4_C6 | reverse complement strand
GTATGCGGCGGCCATGATCCCGGGTCTAATCCTGACCGCTCTGTTCATGCTGACCATCGTGGTGATCTGCGCGCTGTGGCCCAATCTCGCCGGTGATAGAGAGGATGGGGTCCCGCTGCGAGAGCGGCTTGCACGCGTCAAGGACCTCACCGGCCCAATCGTCGTCTTCGCCATCATCATGGGCTCGGTCTACACCGGCTGGGCGACGGTCACGGAATCGGCAGCGCTCGCGGTAATCGCGACGATCATCATTGCAGCCCTCCAGCGCAGGCTGACGGTAGCGATGCTGCATGACTCCTTCATCGCGACGGCGAACCTGACCGCGATCACCATGTTGATCCTGGCAGTGGCGTTCTACCTGAACTTCGCGCTCGGCCTGCTCAACGTCACGCAGACGCTGAGCGCCTGGGTCGGCGGCCTAGGCGCCAGCCCGCTCGCGCTCAAATGGGTGTTGGCCCTGTTTTACGTCCTGCTCGGCATCTTCTTCGAGACGCTGCCGATGATGGTCGGCACGGTGCCAATCCTGTTTCCCATTATTGTCGCCGCCGGCATCGATCCGATCTGGTTCGGGGTGTTCATCGTGCTGATGTGCGAGATGTCGCTGCTTACGCCACCGGTCGGCATGACGTTGTACGTCATCCAAACGGTTCGGCGCGAAGGCAATATCGGCACCGTGTTCGCGGGAACTATTCCTTTCGTGATCGCCATGATCGTGATGACCGCGCTCCTTATCCATTTCCCGCAGATGGCGACCTGGGCCAGCAAGGTCACGCCGCCATAATCTGGGTGGCGCATGACAAGGTTCTATGGATATCCGTGTCGCAACCGACCGCGCGCGACTATCGTCGGCATGCGCCTGATGTCGCAAATCCTCCCGGGCGGTTGTTCAGCGTTAGCTGTGGGACCTTGGACGAATTCATTATCGCCTATGCCGGTGCCCGTCCCGTTGTGCCTCTAAAGAATTCCGGTGGCTGGGCCGACCGCGTCATTCCCTGCTTGCAGGACGGCAGGTATGTCGATTACCGCCAGACCGCCGAGATCTCGATTGCGGACACACCTGCCGCCGCGATCGAACGCGCTCTCGCCCTCGCGACCGATATCACCGCGAAGATCCTACCCTCAAATCCAGGTCTGACGATGCTGCGCATTGGCATGCTGACACCGTCCTCCAACACGGTGCTCGAACCCGTCACCAACGCGATGCTTTCGGGCGTCGATGGCGTAAGCGCTCATTTCAGCCGCTTCAAGGTCACCGAGATCGCGCTTGATGCGAAGGCGCTGGCGCAGTTCGACGACAGCGAAATTCTCCGTGCGGCTGAACTACTCGCCCATGCCAAGGTCGATGTGATCTCGTGGAACGGCACCTCGGCGAGTTGGCTCGGGATCGAGCGCGACCGGACGCTGGCCGAGCGCATCACGCAGGCGACCGGGATCAGAGCCAGCACCTGCATCCTGTCGCTGGTCGAGGTCCTCGAACGCATCGGTGCGACGAGCCAGGGACTGGTCTCGCCCTATACCGATGATGTGCAGGCGAAGATCGTCGCGATCTATGCGGCGGCCGGCATCGCCTGTCCGGCCGAACGCCATCTCGGCATCCGCGACAATTTTGCCTTCGGAACGGTGCCCGAGGCGACGGTTGGCGCGATGATCGCAGAGGTCGCCGCTGCAGGGCCCGAGGCTGTCAGCGTGCTCTGCACCAATATGAACGGCGCACGGATCGGGGCGGAGCTGGAGACCGAAACGGGGCCGATGATCCTCGATTCCGTTGCCGTGACCTTGTGGGGCTGCCTGATGGCCATCGGCTTTCCGCTTGCGCCCTTCGCGTGCTGGGGCCGGCTGTTCCGCGATCCGAGGCTGGTTGCGCCACGTGAAGGTTTTGTTGCTCGCCCCCCAACACCAGCGAGAGCCTGACATCGCGGCTGCTGGACGTGGCCCTGCAGGTGATCGCACCCGGACTGAAATCGTGCCGGCAACGGCGCGCTGTGGGCGGCCGTCCACCACACCCGGGAGCTAGCTCTTCCTCTCCCCCTAACATGAGATGCGCCGCGATCAGGGATCACGGCGCATCAGGGGCAGCTGCGAGCGGGCGATAAGCCGCCAGGCTACTTTACGACTGTGAGCCACATCCGCGGCTTGTTGTCCGAGGTCTGGACGAGGGACGCGATCCGCGACCTTGCGGCCCAGGCCATCGGCTGCTGATGCAGCGGGATGAACATGTGCTGATCCTTGGCGATTTTCATCGCCGCGGTCAGCAGGGCGGTGCGTTTGGCGGCATCGTTCTCGATGGCAGCTTGGGCATTCAGGGCATCGATCCTATCATCGCCCCATTCGCCCCAGTTGAAGACGCCGGCCGCGGCATCCTTCTTATGGATCACCTGCGTCAGCAACGAGGACGAATCCAGTGTGGGCTCATTGGCCCAGCCGAACGCCACCACGTCGAACTCACCCCGAACACGCTTCGGTGTCTGCTGGCTGCGCGGGCCGATGCTGAGATTGGGCCGAAGGCCGATACGCGACCACATCGAGGCGACGGCCTGGCAGAACTCCTCCTCGTTTATGAGAGCGTCGCTGGCGCAGTTCATCAAGAAGGAGAAGCCATTGGGATACCCAGCCTCGGTCAGGAGGCGGCGCGCTTCGGTTGCATCGAAGGGCAGGCGCTGGTCGAGCTCGGGAGTGAAGCCCGGTATCGATGGTGCGACAAGGGCGCCGGTGGTGCGAGACAGGCCACGCATGGCGCGAGTTTGGATCGCGGTAATGTCGATCCCGCGATACATGGCTTCGCGCACGCGAATATCGCGTAGCGGGTTCTTGTCCTGCACATCGCTTTCCGTGAGTTTCTCGCGCCAGTTGAACCCGAAGAATGTTGAGCGAAGCTCGTTCGCCTGGAGGACCTTGATATCCGGCGAGGCCGATAGGCGGGTGAGATCCTGCAGCGGCGCGGCATTGGTGAAATCGATCTCACCCGAGAGCATGGCCGCGACGCGCGTCGCCGCCGATCCGATCGGAATGAACTCGATGCGCTCGAGATTATGGATGGGCTTATCCCACCACGAAGTATTCCTGACGAAGACCGTCTGGGTGTCCCGTCGTCGGGAGACGATCTTGAAGGGACCGGTGCCGTTCGTGTTGCTCGTGGCGAAACCTTCGACGCCCTTACCGGCATCGGTGGGCAGCAGGCTGTTATTCGTGATCAGCCACGCCTTGTTGAAGATGTGGACATTGGTCAGGTCGTTCAGGAGCAACGGATTTGGGCTGTCGAGCTCGATCTCGACGACGGAATCGCTGATTTTTCGAGCGCTCTTGTAACCGTGCAGTTCTCCCCGCATCGGCGAAGTGGGATGCGTGATTCGCTCTAGTGATGCGATGACGTCATCCGCGCCGAAGGGGGCGCCGTCATGGAAGGTGACGCCGGAACGCAAGGTGAAGCGCCAGAGCGTCGGCGAGGCAATCGTCCAGGCGGTGGCAAGTGCCGGTTCGATTTCCTGCTTGCCGTTATAGCGAACCAGTCCTTCATAGACATGGTTCAGGACCGAAAGGGCGTAAGTATCGCCAAAAGAATATGGGTCCAGCGAGCCGATCTCGCGGGGCGACCCCCACTTGAGCGTCTGCGCTTCGGCACGCCCCATTCCCGCATGTCCGACGCCCGCCGCGAATGCGGCTACCATCACCATCGAAAGCAAACGGCCCATCCAAACCCTCCACCAATGTCGTGCGGGATCGCACTGTCGGCAATAATTGCATACGATGCGATCCGCAGGCTGTATGCAATAAGAGCGACCTTATGTGCTGCATTTTTAATCAAGACTGCATGCAATCTTGTGCTAGCGTCAGTCTTGTGAGGCAAAAGCGGTAGGCGCAAATGGCAACCCGTCGTGTGGTTCTTCGGCTCAATCAGCAGCAAATCGAGTTACTCGGGCGCGCGGTCGCTGCAATCGGAGCACGCGATGTGCAGGCGCTTGTGCAACTGGCATTGAGCGAGGCCGCGGCGAAGCCGGCTGCAACGAATGGCGGGAGCACGCGGCAATGAGGACGGAAATCGCCAGGATCCGGCTCGAGCCCGGCACCGGGAAGGCCATTGAAGTCAGGGCTGGTCAGATTCTGCGGATCCAGCAGATCGAGGGGCAGCAATGCGTCGACTTCAACTGCTTCAATCTTCATGACTATAAGGAATTCATGCATTGCGGGCGCACGCGCACGGTGCACGGCTTCAATCCCAGTAAGGGCACGTTCCTCTGGTCGGCGCCGCCGCGCGAGCGGGCGATGCTCTACATTCTTGAAGATACATATGGCCGTAACGACGTGCTTTTCCCGCGTTGCAGCGCCTATCTCTATGAGAGCGCCTATGGCTTCGCAAAGCACACCAATTGCCACGACATCCAGGCCGAAGCACAGCGCGAATACGGGCTGACTCCGGACGACGTGCATGACAGCTTCAACCTTTTCATGTGCACGGAGATCACCGAAGCGGGATCGGCAACGATCACGCGACAGGCTTCACGGGCCGGCGACTATGTCGACCTCCTTGCCCTGATGGATGTCCTGGCGGTGCCAAACGTCTGCGGCGCCGACATCATGCGCACGAGCAATTTCGCGCTGAAGCCGGTTGAGGTGATCGTTCTCGAATCGACGGAGGAGGATCGAGAGCGCGTTCCGCGCACCCCGATCCTGTCCAGCCAGCGCACGCCGCGCGACTTCAAGAATCCAACGATCAAAGCCGATCGAGAACTGAGCCGCGATCCGGCCTACATGCCAGAATTCACCAACGTCCCATTGCATCAGGTCGAAATCGAGATCGACCTGACGGAGGAGGACGCTGCACGCTTCGAGGCGCTGCGACACGCGGTGCATGGCGACAACGACGGGGCTGCATTGCGCGACATCGTCTTCTCCTGGTGGGAGGCGCGATTCCTAGCGGCGAAGAGCGGCGCTCCTGCAATCGACGAAGCCTAGGATGCAAGACGCCGCAATGTGTTCGCTGCTCATCAAGCACGTCCGCCTCTGGCGAGGTCCAGGCCTCCTGCTTTCGCCGCCGCAGGATATCCTGATCCGGGACGGCATGATTGCCGCGACGGGCGAGCGACTTGCTGCGCCCGAAGGGAGCGCCGTCGAGGATGGCGACGGCAGGATCGCCATCCCTGGGCTCGTCGAAGCCCATACGCATCTGGGCTATTCCTTGCTCGGGCTGCCCTGGTTCCGAAACGAGGTCGGCCYGGCCCTGGCCGACAAGATCCAGGCCGAGAAGGATGAACTGCGCCGGCGGGGGATCGACCCGGAATTGCAATCGACGCGCCAGCTTGTCCGGTCGGCCGAACTGGGATCGACGTTGCTTCGTGGCCATGTCGCGATCGACACCGATGTCGGTCTGGCGCCGTTAGAAGGCGTCCTCAGATCGCGGGAGGCATGCCGTGGGACAATCGAGGTGCAGACGGTCGCGTTCCCGCAAGCGGGTCTGCTTTCTCGACCCGGCACCCTCGAACTGATGGAGCAGGCTCTTCGGATCGGCGCAGATATCGTCGGTGGCCTTGACCCCAGCCAGATCGACCGCGACCCGCGCGGCAGCCTTGACATGACATTCGGCCTTGCCGAGCGTTCAGGGAAGCCAATCGACATCCATCTGCACGAACCCGGAGAACTCGGGGCCTTCAGTGTCGAACTGATCCTCGAGCGCACGCGGGCGCTTGGCCTTCAGGGCCGCGTGATGATCAGCCACGCCTTCTGCCTTGGCGACATCGGACCTGCTTATGCTGGGCGGCTGGGCGAGATGCTGGCGCGCGAAAAGGTTGYCATCATGACGACGGCGCCCCTTGCCAGGGCGTGCCCGAGCCTTGCCCTGCTGACTTCGCTCGGCGTAATCGTCTGCTCCGGCTCGGACGGCGTCCGCGACACCTGGGGCCCCTTCAACAACGCCGACATGCTGGAACGCGCGATGCTTCTCGCTCAGCGCAACGGCTTCCGCCGGGACGATGATCTCGAGCTCGCGCTCGACTGTTGCACCTTCGGGGGCGCGCGGGCCCTGGGCGTCGCAGATTACGGTCTGCATAACGGCGCACGGGGCAATCTAGTCCTACTGACGGGTGAGACACTCGCCGACGCGATCGTCACCCGCTCCCCGAACCGGACCGTTGTCAGGCAGGGTAGAGTGATCGCGCGCGACAGCGAGTTTGTGGCCGCTGCCGCTTCGTAGAGTGGTTTTGGGCCGGTCGTGGGCGAGCCAGAATCCAGTTTCCCTGGCTCCGTCTGGAACCTAGCTGGCGGAAGGCACGCCTGATTCTATGGTTTAGGCATTTTTGCACAGTCCGCTTTTGTGAGGCACAACAATGTCCGCAAATGCGCGACCCAGCCTCGCCGGTCGGCCTTGAGGAATGCCCGGAAACCACCCTTGTATGCCCCATTCAACGTCAGCTCTCTGGCACATTATCGAACCATAAAGCTCATCCGCTGAGGCCGATCAGCGTCGCGGGCCGGTGGTCGTCCCGGTCATGCGCCCGCTGGAATCACGGAACGTCGTCGTCCCCTGGCTGTCGGTCGAGGCGCGCCCCGTCGTCCTGCCATCTGGGCCGTAGAAGGTCTGGTTGCCTTGGCTGTCGGTCGTTGAGCGGCCTGTGACGCGCCCGGAACTGTCGCGGAAGGTCTGCTGCGACTGCTGCGCCCCTGCATCGCCCGCCAGAGCTGCGAGCGTCAGGCCGGCGATGATGGCGGTCGTCCTACTCATGGTCGCCTCCCAGTTCAGTCTGGTTACGGACGCCGTGATCCGCTCTCGGCGCTACGGCGGGCGGGGCTTTTCCATTCCGGCCGGGGAGCCTTGGCTTCGCATCGCGGTTGGCCAAAGGTCTCCTTTCGGTTTGAGCGAACTACCCCGCTTGCGTGCGCAGGCGGGGATTTTGTTATGTCAAAATATATTGCCTCCAGTCGAGAGGCATAGATTCTCGCCCGTACCCATGGCGGAGGAAGGAGCCATGCCATTCTCATCGCTGAGCGACCCGGTCGACCTGGCCCGCGCGCAAGCCGCGCTTGATGCTGCCTGGTCCGAGATCCGATCGACCACTCCCGATGCATTTGACCAGCGAGATCGAACGAAGCTGGCTTACATCGTGGCAAGCTTGGTCGCAGTTGCGGAGGATGAGGACGATCTGACGCTTCGGGCGATCGAGCGATTTCGACGCTCCCTCGTTGTATGAGCGTTTGCGTCGGTGGAACTCCGCTGCCGCTACCTCGTTTTGGAAGTGCTACTATCGCGACGTGACCCGCGATGGTTGTGGTGGCCACCTGCCCAGATGGTTACCGAAGGGAGCCGGTACAGCCCCCCAGCACTCGGCTCCCTTCTCCCGCCGATCGGGAAGTTAGCCGCGGATGTACCGGCGGCACCGATCGGCCGGTAGACCATGGAATTCARAAGCGGCCGTTCGCCCGCGCGCGACGACGGTCAYRGGCCCGGCACTCCGAAAKGGGGCCGGGCCTCTTTGCTTCCCCTCCGCAGCTAAAATGCTGGTCGGTCAGGGCCATTTTTACTTCTTCTAATTAGGAACTGAGACGAGGCGCTTGCGTTGATGGCCGTCGCACCGAGGTGCGTGGACTGGAGAAGGGGCCTGAAAGGAGAAGCTATGCGAATTTTTGCGACGATCGCCACCTTCACCGCAGTGGGAGGATACTTCGTCGCCTTGCATTGGCTGACGCGTCCGTCCGCCTCTGACGCTGGCACGYGGATTGACGTCAAAGGCCCACCTAAACCGGGAGGCCGCTGACGTAAATGCCGGCGCTGTTCGTACTGGCCGCTCTCACAGCCGTGATACTCGGCGTGATCGGATACGTATCTTTCAGGTGAGAGGAAGGAGTGGTGAAGAAGCSCGCAAATCCAGGGTGATGTTGTTTCAATTACCGGGAGGACATCAGAATGTCCCTACGCGCAAGGTGCTTCGCAAGCTGGTCTACGTCGGCAGTGTCGGCACCGGCTTCAGCCACGCCAGCGCGACCGCGCTCCGCAAGCAGATGGACGAACTCGTTATCCTGAAGCCGGCGATCAGCCGGAGTGGGCGTCGCCAGGCCTATCGCTGGTTAAAGCCGGCGCTGGGGGCGGAAGTCGAGTTCCGTGCGTGGACCGACGACGGCAAGCTTCGGCACGCGTCGTTCAAGGGCCTGCGCGAAGGAGAGGATGCTGCCGACGTGTATGCGCTGGAATAGGCTCAGCTGCGCGAAAATTCGCCGCCCGCTTACCTATTGCTTACCCGGGTCCGAACGCATCCCGCCGACGTCGGTGTAAGTACCTGATTTTATTGGCGCGCCCGACACGATTCGAACGTGTGACCTTTGCCTTCGGAGGGCAACGCTCTATCCAGCTGAGCTACGGGCGCTAACCGTGAAGGCTGGATAGCCGATCCCCGCCGCTTCGGCAATGCGGGATTTTGCGAAGGAGCACATGCCCGAAGAGGCAAAGGTCACACGTTCGAATCGTGTCGGGCGCGCCGCGAGTGTGGCTGATGAGCGCCGGCAACCAAACCCGTGCATAACGCCGGGACTGGGGCCAGCCACAGAATTGGCAATCACGCCGCTCGGCAGAACCGAAGCGCAACCAATTTTTTGCAACGATCCGGGAAGGCAGCGCCGCTAATGGCCCTTTCCGGACTCTGACCATGTCCGCTTTCAGGCATTCTGGTTCGAGCTCAGTTCAACAGCCAGAAGGGGGCATGTCGAGCTCTACGGACGTCGGCTTGGCAATACGCGGGCTGTCGCCATGTCTGAATTTTGCCTGGCCCAAAAGCGCTTAGTGGCCTGCAGTCGGCCATGCCATTCCGTTCATCAGGTTAGCATCCCGTAGCGCTATACGGGCAATCGACAGCCGACCTCAGCGCGACGGGAGATCGCGCGTGAGCATCACCGCTGCGGCATCGCGGGAACCTCGCAGCGTTGTTGGCATGAAGTTCCCCCCCTTTGAGCATGAGTTTGGTCATGATGCGCAGGATTTGCTCGTCCGATTGGGCAACGCCCGCGGCGTCAAAGTCCTTGCGGATTTTGCTGAACAGGTCACTGCGCTCGGGATCGACCGTGCCCCTGGCAAAGTCGTCCGAATAGGCATCGGCGTCCCGGCCCGAGCTTGCCAATTTCTCAGCGGCCCACCTGCGAGGAGCTTGTTGCGGAGGATCGTCCTCTGCGCATCGTTTGAACTGGTCCTTCGAAATTCTCCGATTGCCGGCCGGTGAATGCGCCTTCCGCTGTAGCTCCGTGGCCCGATGGATTGCATCGCTGGAACCGATGTAGCTTCAGGATGGTGTCAACAAAGCCGATTGGAAAGCGGCCTCTCACGCTTTTGGCTCAGGAACCAACCCGGCAGCGTTGACGGTTAGCGAGTTCAGCGCCGTGTAGCGTTCGATGGCACCGCGTGCGTTGAAGAGCAACCGGTCTGGGCCAAGCAACGTGTCCAGGCCTGCATGGCGAATGACCTCGAGCGCACCAGGGTTCAGGCCCACGAACCAGACTGTGACAGCCTGTTCTGCCATCCGTCTCTCGCCTTCCAGCAGCATCTGGAGGGCCGAATACTCGATGTCCGGAACGCGGCTGAGGTCGAGCGCGAGGACCCGCGGCTTATGCTGACCAACGAGAGCGGCGATCTGATCAACCACATCCTGTGCATTGATGAAGAAGAGCCGCCCTTCCGGCCGCACGATCAACAATCCCTCGAAGGTTTCGTCATCGGGGTTTTCAGGTCCAAGAGGGCGGAGCACGTCGGCTCCACGCTTGCGGCCGATCACCGTAACCCGGGGGTGGAAAGTCTGGCTGGCCAGTCCGATCAGCGACAGGATGACCGCGATGACAATACCCTGAAGGGTTCCAAAGATCAGGACGCCAAGGGTTGCGACAATCGCCCAGCGGAACTCCATCGTGCGCACTTGGCGAATGGCGTTGAACTCCGCCGGCTGGATAAGAGGAATTGAGTAGACGATGACGATGGCTGCCAGCGTGGCATTCGGCAGGAGGCCGAGCAAAGGCGCGAACAGGAGCATGGTTGCAAGAGCCGCCGCCGCAGTCACCAGCGAGGCCGCCTGTGTTCTCCCGCCCGCTGCGCGAACAACGCCTGTTTGCGACGTGCCGCCGCCGCCCGGCATCGCGCCAAGCAAGGAGCCGACAAGATTGGCTGCGCCTGTCGCCACCAACTCTCGATTGGCATTGATCGGAGGATCGCGCGGACGAACAAAAGCCCGGCCTGCCGCAATGGTTTCGGTGAAACTCATCAGGGCAATCCCGAACGCTCCCGGCAGCAGCTGCAGTGCGAGCGCAAGATTGGGGAGCGTCAACGACGGAAGGCCCTGCGGTATATGCCCCACGGTAGAGACGCCCTGAGCGCCCAGGTGAAAGATCCACGAGGCTGCGATCGCGCCGGCCACTGCGATGAGGGGGGCGGGCGAATGCGGCTTGAGAAGCTCCATCCCGATCAGGACGATCACAGTCGCCGCCGCTACCGCGACAGTCAGCAGTGACGCCTCCGGAAGCGCGCGCACGACGCTCAGAATGTCGGCAAAGAAGGACTGTTTTGTGATGTGCACTCCGAAGAGCTTGGGCGCCTGGTCCAGCAGGATTACGAGGCCGATGCCGGCCTTGAAGCCTGTGAGTACCGGCGCGGAGATGAAATTGGCGACGAAGCCCAGGCGCAGGAGCCTGGCGAGAAGCAACAAGGCGCCAACCAGGGCCGTCAGCGTCGCCGTCGCAGTGAGCAGCTTGGTCGGGTCGCCGTCCGGGACCACTGCACCGAGTTGGGCGCCAGTGAGGATCGCAAGCGTGGTGGTGGAACTGACGCTGAGTACGCGGGAGGAGCCGAGCAATCCGTAGACGGCCATCGGCACGAGGGAGGTGTAGAGACCAACCTGTACGGGCAGGCCCGCCACGGTGGCGTAGGCCATGGCCTTGGGCAGCACGACGGCGGCCGCGGTAAGCCCCGCGACGACGTCGAAGCGGAGCCCGCCAGCATTCAAGTGGTTCCCGTGCATTGAAGCAGCCTGCATTGACACCGCCATCGCACAAGCTCGAAAGCTTGAAATACGCAAAGGGAGCCGAGCATCCTGACTAAAACCGCCGCCAACGTCTACTGCAGTACTTCAACCTAGCTTTTACGCGCACTTCAGGAGACCTCCTCCGTCGTATGAAATCGGCTCCAACGAGGTAGCCGGGCCTTCCACCGCATCAGAGTTGCGAGTCGATCGGCAGGAGCTTCAACAGGTCCGCGCCGAGACGCCGGCGGAAGCGGGTCTCGGGCTCGTCGCGATAATGGACGCTTTGCCCATCCCGCGCCGTCTCCCAGACGATGCCGCCATTCGGGGCAAGAAGAACGCGGTAGCTGTTGGCGGGCACGACGCCCGTGGCCATGTAGGCGACCAGCCTTTCCGCCAGCTCCGGGCTCTCGATATAGAGCCCGGCTTCGGTGTTGATCACGGCGGAGCGCGGATCGAGGTTGAAGCTGCCGATGAACACAGCCTCGCGGTCGAAGGCCATGGCCTTGGCGTGCAAGGCTGCGGGTGACCGGCCGGAACGGAGCGACCAGCCCGGCCGGTAGGCGTCGGTATCCGGGCGCAGCTCGTAGAGCTCCATGCCGTTCTCCAGCAGCCGCCTGCGGGTCTTGGCGTAGCCTGAATGCGCCGGCAGCATGTCGTTCGAAGCCAGCGAATTGGTCAACACGCGCACCCGGACATTGCGCTGGTGCAGCGCCTTGACGGTTGCCTGCGCCCTGGCGGGCAGAACGAAATACGGCGTCTCGACCAGCAGTTCTTGCTTCAGCTCGGCGACCCGCCCGCGGATGAACGCAACCACATGGTCGCTCTCGATGCCCGGCGCGATGGTTTCCGGATCGTCGGCGATGACCCGGCCCTGTGCCCAGACGAGATTATCGCGAAGCTCCGCGCTCTGGGCCGCCAGTTCGTCGAGGTCCTGGTCGATCGGATAAGGGTATTTGGCCGCGTCGATCTCCCCGCGCAGGCGAATGAGGATGGCATCGAGATCGGCAGCGCCATAACTGCGCTCGACGAGCGCCGCGATCGGCACGGCCGACGGGCTGTTCCAGAACCGGTCGAAGACATCGGACAGATTGCGGACGACGGGCCCGACCGCCAAAACGTCCAGATCGCGATAATTGGCGATCGTGTTCACGCCATAATAGATGTCACCGATATTGCGGCCGCCCACGATCGCCGCAGCATTGTCGGCAACCATCAGCTTGTTGTGCATGCGGCGGTTCAACCGGCCGAAATCGACGATGTAATCAAGCGCTGACCAGCGCCGATTTGTCACCGGATTGAACAGGCGGATCTCGACATTGGGGTGAGCGTCGAGCGCGGCCTTGACGGCATCGCTGGCCTTGTAGAAAGCGTCGTCGACGAGAAGGCGGACCCTGACTCCGCGATCGGCCGCCTTCATCACGCTATCGACGATGATCCGACCGGTGATATCGCCGTCCCAGGAATAATACTGCATGTCGAGACTGCGCTCGGCCATGTCGGCAAGCGCGAGACGGGCGATGAAGGCCTCGCGCCCGTGGATCAGGAGGCTGAAGCCGGAGAGGCCGGGATGCTCGGCGGCGGCCGCGCCGAAGGATTGTCCCAGCCTGGTCGAAGCGGGATCCCCGAACGCCGTCGATGCGCTGCGCTGATCGTCGGACCAAGGGCGGGCGGCACGGCCGTTGAGAACCCGTCCCAGCCAATTCACGATCCTGCGTGGGATTGCGCGCGCGCCCGGTGACCGAGGCCGGACCGCCCCCGCAAAACGGCCGGTTCCCAATGGATCGGAGCGTATCGGGCTGGGCTTTTCGCGGCGCATGGTGCTCTCCACCATCCCTCGCTGGCAGACAAGCGCGGCCTAGGCAATCCGTCAAGCACAAGCCGCGGGCAAGTGGGTTCGGGCCGGAAAATCGGGGCCGATGCCGCGGAGGATGCCCAGGCCGGCGCGGCGGTCGTCGCGCCCGGCCCGCCCCCCGCAGCAGGGGACGGCGCGCGCCACGATCCGACAATTCGGTGACATCATGGCCTCAAAGCCTGTTCTCGAACGCGCAAAAAGGCGTACGTTACGCAAAGATTGCGCCGGCTATTTCCTGTGTGGGGGCCTCATGTCTGCAAGATCGGAGAGGCTCGCGTCGCCGAAGAGGTCGCAGCTGGAGGTCGTTTACGGCGCCAGCGCCGACGCGATCCCTACCAATCAGCCGCCACCCAACGAATTCACGCAAGAGATGTCGTTGGCGGAGCGGATGAAGGCCGGGAAGGCGCTCCGTGATCGCGTTTCGCGCCCACAGCACAGGACATGGGCGCCTAATGGAAGCCGCCCCGACCCGCTCGCCCTCCTGCAGGCTGCCGATGCCGATCGCATTCCCGAACTCGTTCCCATCCGCTATGGGCGCATGCTGCAGTCGCCCTTCGCGTTCTACCGGGGGTCGGCCGGCATCATGGCGGCCGATCTCAGCACCACGCCGAACACCGGAATGCAGGTGCAGGCCTGCGGCGACTGCCACCTGATGAATTTCGGGGGCTTTGCCACGCCCGAACGCAACATCCTCTTCGACATCAATGATTTCGACGAGACTCTTCCGGCCCCCTGGGAGTGGGACATCAAGCGGCTTGCGACCTCGTTCGTCCTCGCAGCCCGGTCGATCGGATTGCCGGCCAGGACGGCGCGTGACACCGCCATCGCCTGCGTGCGCAGCTACCGCAGGCACCTTGCCACTTACGCGGAAATGCATCCGCTCGACGTCTGGTACGCGCGCGTCACCGGTGACGATCTCGTCTCCCTGGCGCCAGCGCGAGAACGTGGCCGGATCCAGAAGCGGATCGCGAAAGCGGCCCAGCAGGACGGCTCTGAAACCGATTTTCCCAAGATCACGGACATGGTGGGCGGCCGCATCCGCATTCGCGACATGCCGCCCCTGATCTACCATCCCGAGGGATCGCGTGGTCCGGATTTCGAGGAGCAGTTGAAGCGGATCTTCCGCGATTACCGGGAGACCCTGTCAGAGGACCGTCGCGTCCTGCTCGACCGCTATCATCTGGTCGACGCAGCCATCAAGGTCGTTGGCGTCGGCAGCGTCGGGCGCCGCTGCTGGGTTGTCCTGATGATGTCGTCCTGCAACGACCCCTTGTTCCTGCAGTTCAAGGAGGCGGTGACCTCGGTGCTGGAGCCCTATGCCGGCACGAGCGCCTATTCCCAGCACGGCCAGCGTGTCGTCGTCGGGCAGCGCCTGATGCAGCCTGCGTCGGATCTGTTCCTTGGCTGGGTCACCGCTGAGCTTTCGGGCAAGCAGTTCTATGTGCGCCAGTTGCGCGACGCCAAGATCAAGCCGCTTGTCGTGACCTTCGACGCGGAGCTGCTCCTGAGCTACGCCCTCGCCTGCGGCTGGGTGCTGGCACGCGCCCATGCCGTCGCCGGCAACGCTGCCGGCATTAGCGGCTATCTCGGATCCAACGACCAGTTCGATGAGGCCCTGGGAGATTTCTCCGTGAGCTATGCCGACCAGGCCGAGCGCGATCATGCCGCCCTCAAGGCCGCCGTGCGCCAGGGCAAGGTCAAGGCCTATCTGGACGCCTAGCCCGCCAGCGCGACGATCTCCTCGGGCTTGTGCTTCTTCTGCGCCATAGCGACATCCTGCCAAGCCTCAAAAGCCTGTTTCACGGAGGGTCGTTTTTCAGGGGCAGGCCAAGCTGCGGCATGGGGATTGGCGGGGTGAACCTTATTTCTTGTCGATAGAATCGATCTCCGTCGCGCGGAGTGCCTCGACGCTGACTGCCGCGACAAGCCCGGTCAGAACGATGCCGGAGAATCCAATGAAGATGGCGAGCACGCGCGAGCTGAAATGTTTGGGCGCAAAATCTCCGTAACCGATCGTAAGTCCGGTGACGAACGTGAAGTAGAGCGCTTCGCCCATCCTCCAATCCTCGATGCGTCCGATCACCAAGCCAATCGCGGCCATGACAACCACGACTCCGGACAGAATTGGCCCGACCACACGGAATTGTTGCGCGAAGGCGAAGAAAAAGGCGCGCCGTTTCTCTTTGGGTTCCATCGGATCAGACCCCGTAAAATTGGGCAAACAGACCGGTCGAGAAAGACTACCGCCACTCGGTGAATCGGAGGGCGTCCATGAGCGAGGCGCCGCAAGCCTGAACTGTCTAGTGATTGTATTCGCTGGTCAAGGATGCCGTTTCGCATAGACTAAGACAACCGCACGATGATGGGGGGCCGTCGGCGCTCTGACGAGCGTGTTGGAGAGCGTTTGACTTTTCGTCAGCCGCTAGGCGAGTCGGACGCGCATCATCCGGCGCAAGAGTTGCGTCTGTCGTGAGAAAGCCGCGGCAGGCCCAATGCCCTGTTTACAGGGCTTACATTCATTGTACTGTGTATTGCGTCGCAGAAGAGCCAAGATGGTCGGCCAATCTGACGGGCAGGAATCTAGAGCTTTTGCCCCGCTGAGCCGACCGGAGATCCAGCCCATTCTCCTCGCAACTCCAACCTGATCCAGAATGGTTGGGCTGACGACCGTACATCGCGCCGGCTCTTGCAGGGAACTCAATACGGGGGGCAGGTCGATGGACGAGAAGGCTCCAAACCTTGGTCGCTCATCGACCATGATCGATAATGCCATTCGGGTCGGTCTGGTTGCCCTGCTGGTCTATGCCTGCGCACGGATCGTGCTTCCCTTCGCATTCCTTTTGATCTGGTCGGCGATCCTCGCAGTGATCCTCTATCCGCTCCATCTGCGCTTGATGCCGCGGCTGGGAAATCGTGGATCGGCGCTTTTGATCGGGCTTATTGGCGTCGTCTTGATGCTGGGCCCGATGGTGATTGCGGTGACGTCGCTTGCGACGACGCTCTATTCGCTGATCTCGACCTTGCAGAGCCAGGACATTTCCATTCCACAGCCACCACTATGGCTCGATGGCACCCCCTTGATCGGCAAGAAACTAACGGAGATCTGGGCACTCGTCGCCTCCAACTTGCCCGCGGCGCTGGCAAAGTACGGTCACCTGCTCAGCGGGCCCTTGGCGTGGCTGGCTACGTTTGCTGGTGGCCTTGCCGTTGGCGAACTCTCATTCGTACTGTCCTTCGCGATTGCCGGGGTGCTCATTCTCTACGGGAAGGAGGCCGCAACGTTCGCTCATCGTCTGTTGACACGCGTCACAGGGAGCAACGAGCGCGCGGAGCAACTGGTCACGCTGACCGCAGCCACGATCCGCGGCGTGGGGCTCGGCGTGGTTGGCGTGGCTCTGATCCAGTCATCGCTGTTAGGCCTGGGCTTCTTCGCCATCGGAATTCAGGCAGCCGGCCCCTTGACGCTTATTGCGCTCATCCTGGGCATCATGCAGGTGCCGCTGATTTTGCTGACGCTGCCTGTGGTCGGCTATGTCTTCATTCACGAGGCAACGCAGCCAGCGGTCATCTTTCTGATCTGGAATATCGGCGTCGGTCTCGGCGATAATATTCTCAGACCATTGATGCTCGGCAGAGGGCTGAATGTGCCGATGCCGGTCATTCTGATGGGTGTCATCGGCGGCATGATCGTTGACGGGCTCCTCGGGCTATTTGTCGGGCCCGTGCTTCTGGCCGTCAGCTACGTGTTGCTGCTGGAATGGCTGCAGCAACACCCGGTGTGAATCGCGTCGTTCCGGGTCCTTGTGTCGTCTTACCTCGATCGTGGGCAGCACTGCACATGCGCCTGACGGGCTCCGTGAAAGGCCGCGCATCACGGCGCCGTGAGATACCGGACTATCTCACGGTCGCGATGGTGATGCTCCTCGTCGTAGCGGTGCTGACGGTTGGCACCATCTTCTTCCGCCTCCATACATTGCCGGAGCGAATGGCGCTGATCCGGATGTGCTGCACACCTCATGTACTCAGGTACAATGTTCGCGCCGCTGCGATAGTGACAGGGTTGATAGTTGCGAGCGCTTGTTTTCCTCAAAATCCTGGGGACACCCAAAATGACAAAGATGAAACTTGCCGTATTCGCTATGGCCACGGCCGGCATCGCCTTCACTGGCCTTGCCGCGACAACGAAAACCGCAAATGCCGTCGTTTATTGCACCTATATCGGTTACCCCAGTGGGTGCATCGCGCGGCCCGGCGTGCGTCTGGTCGCTCGGCCCGGCGGGGTTGGCGCTGTCACCGCGCCTCGTCCGGGAAATCGCAATGGCGGTGTCAACAGGGTCGGCGTTCGCCGCTGACGCCTGGCGGCGACCGAGCCGCGTTGCAGCGCTCTGAGATCAGGCCGCTGGCAGCCTGGGCGCATGCTCGTAACGTGGCGGCCCGGCCGGGTAGCCCTTTCGCATGGCTGCGTTGCCGCCGGCCGCTGATGCCAGAAGCAATTCCGCCGGCGCGACATGACAGCATCGGACTGAATATCGTATTCAGTCCGATGCTGCAGCGCTTTGTTTTTGAATCAGCTTTCCCAAAAATCGCACTCCACTTTTCGGACCGGCGCTCTGGTCGCGAGCATCCGCGTCTTCGGCTCGCTGCCGGCCTCAATGAAGCCGGCAGCGAGTGCGTTCGCGAAAGTTGCCGCCGTTCTGGAGCGTTCCGCGACGGAAGCGGCCGCCCAGTGGCTTTTCCGGCTGAATGTGGCTTATCGAGTACGGCTTTGCCGCTAGTGCGTTCGAAGCATGGTTTCGCCCAGGCGCTTTCGCTCTCGCCTTTCGGGGGGCTCGCCAACGCGCCATGTCCGAACAAGTGAGTTGAACGGTCAGGACGCTCAGTGCCGATGCGACAGTTCGGTCGCTCACTCAGTTTCGGCGCTCTTCACGCCTCGTCGTGCGGCCAGTACGCCGATCAGTGCGYCGAACGTCCCGKCCAGTGCGCCGATCCCCGCGTCGTTCCATGCCGCTGGTTTGAGCTTGGGATTGCGATGCCGTCAAAACCGCAGCAGCCCCCGCGAAGGCCAAGGTGACCGCCGACCACAAGAAGAAAAGGCCGCGTCGACGTGTCGTCCCTGCCGAGTTCAAGAATTCGCTCATGGCCGGTCTCCTCGGGTTCAATGAACCGCTTTCCCGCCCCCTCGCCCCTCCAGACCAACGTGCTTGAAGCCCTCACCTGCGATGGCAAACCACGGCGAGAAGCTATCCGCGTCACTCATGGATCGCTGACTATTGGCCTTTAAGGCGCATTACACAAGGCGGATTGGGTCGCGTTCAAAACACGCCGACGGCGCTCACTTTCTGGTCCAGGGCCCAAGGGGCTTGCGCACGAGGTCAAATCAGAGCCGGTTCTGATCAGCCCGCCCGCTGCTCCATATAGCGCGTAGTCGAACCATTCGATGAAGTTTCCGATCGCCGCCGTCATACGGCGCGCCGGACACGGCGTCCTGCACCCTCTCCGCGTCGCATCTGTCGGATTCGCGAGCGGTACTCCGACGGCAGCGATGACCTATGCGCTGCTCTTCATGGTCGCGCGAGGCAGTGATGAGCACGTTGATCTTTGGAACGCAGAGCTTCCGGGACTGGGCCTTTTCAGACTCTCGGAACGCCAGCTCTTGGGCAGTCTGGTTTGCTAGTCGAGCGCGGCCGCCCTCTCCTGCAGGGAGGGATCGCGGCTCCACACCCTTCACGTCCTTCGCGCCCGGCCGCCAAGGGCGTATTCTAGCTTCGCTCCCGGCGCTGCCGGATCTGCGAGGCCATGTCGCGCGTTATGGCGATGCGGAGCCCCGCAGCCGGAGTTGGGGCCGGCTCTCAGGAGAGAACGCGATGCCCGGACATGCTCTTTTGACCGCGCAGACGGTCGAGGACTGCATCATCGACCAGGGCTGGGAGCGCTACACCCCCGAGGACCACGCCATTTGGCGCGCGCTGTTCGAGCGTCAGCAGCGGGCCCTGAGTGGCCATGTGTGCCAGGAATATCTCGACGGCCTCGCCGCGCTGGGCATCGGCCCCAAAGGCGTGCCGAATTTCGCGCGCATGAACGAGCGGCTTCGGCGGCTGACCGGCTGGGAGGTGGTGGCGGTGCCGGGGCTCATCCCGTCGCGCCCCTTCTTCCAGATGCTTGCCAACCGCCAGTTTCCGGCCGGCACCTTCATCCGCAGCCGCGAGCAGCTCGACTATCTGGAGGAGCCCGACGTCTTCCACGATGTCTTCGGCCACGTGCCGCTGCTGACCAATCCCGCCTATGCCGACTACATGAACGAATATGGCCGCATCGGGCTCGTCGCCGTCGAGACCAAGGGGGTGAAGTTCCTCGCCCGCCTCAACTGGTACACCATCGAATTCGGGCTGATCCGCAAGCCCGAGGGGATCCGCATCTACGGCGCCGGCATCGTCTCGTCCTTCGGCGAGGCAAAATACGTGGTGGACGACCCCTCCGCCCACCACGTGGCCTTCAATCTGGAGCGCGTGCTGCGCACCGGCTATTACATCGACGATTTCCAGGCGACCTATTTCGTCATCGACCGCTTCGAGGACCTGTTCGACCTGCTCAGCGGCACCGATTTCACCAAGCGTTTCGAGGAACTGCGCGCTCTGCCGGCCCACACGCCCTTCGACATCCTGCCGCAGGACGTGGTCATCCGGAAAGGCACCGGCCATTTCTGGCGCGATTTCCCGGTAGCGAAAGCGAAGCTGAAGTGAGGCTTAATCCAACGTCAGCGAGCTTCTCAAGCGTGGCAGTGCCGGCCTTGAAGGGCTTCTTGGGGGCGGGACAAGAACTGTTCTCCCACGCACGCCGAGGCCAACGAAGTGCGCACGCTTGTGAGGGATCCGTAGAAGGACTGACGGACCCGTTGCAACCTTTCGGCCGATCTCTGGCCATTTGCCTGCAGGTTCTTCAAACATCCGAGGAAGCTCGCTTGCGGCCGTGTCGCTGCGGCGCTGCGGAGGTCCTCGTTCCAGCGGCAAGCCAGAGGCCGCTCCTGGCGCGTTGCGTTGGGATACGGGGACGGCGCGCACTTTCGCGTCTCTTCATTGCGGGCGTGCTTCGCTAGCGGCGCGCTCAGGCTTGCGCAACCGGCGAGTAACTTCGCAGCGGATGGGAGCCATTCTTATGAGCGAGCGGCTTGGTAGAACGGCTCACGTGTCGGGCGCGCCGCGAGTGTGGCTGCGCCCGATATGCCTATCTGCCTCACATCGCCTGCGGGTCTCATCGCGCCAGCGCGTGCAGTCGTGCCGAAGGTCTCTCGAAGCTGAGCCGGCCGTGCTTGAAGCCCATGACGGGCTCTGCGATTTCGGCGAGTGCGTCAGCCGGCGTGGGGGCATCGAGGACAATGAGGTCGGCGGGGTTGCCAGGGGCGATGCCGTAGTCGTCGAGTCGCATGAGCCTGGCCGGAAGGGACGTGACGAGATCGAGGCAGCGCTCGAAGAGCGGCGGCTCGCATTGGACGACGTTGGCGTAGAGATTGGCCATGCGCAGCAGGGAGGCGTCGCCGAACGGCGTGAAAGGGTTCAAGACATTGTTTGTTGCGACCGAGCAGATCACGCCCTGGTCGACGAGCAAGTGGGCCGGCGTCACGCCACGCGGCTTCGCGTGCGTCAGCTCTCGCGCCGTCAAATAAAGATCCGTCGCGGGCAGCACCGTCAGCGCGATGCCCGCTTCGGCGAGCCGGCACCCGATCGACGCAAGCGCTTCCGGTGTCACCATCGACAGCTTGGTGACATGCCCGATCGCGACCCGGCCGCCCCAGCCATGTCGCTCGGTCTGGCGGCAGACCTCCTCAAGATGCATCCAGCTGGGGTCCAGGTCGAAATCCAGGTGGAAGTCGAGATCCACATCGAACTCCTGCGCGAGTTCGAAGAGCCGATCGATCTGCGCCGCCGGATCGGTGTCGGTATAGGGGCAGCCGCCCAGCAGGTCGGCGCCGTTCCGCAGGGCCTCGATCAGCAGCTCTTCGGCTCCGGGATCATTGGTGAGCCCTTCCTGGGGAAAGACACAAATCGAGAGATCGAGCGCCCAGGCGTAATCGGCCTTCAACGCTTTGACGGCGGTGAAGCTGCGCAGGCCCGCTCGCGGATCGACCTCGACATGGGTGCGCATGCGGGTCGTGCCTTTCGCGATCGCTTTCTCGATCACGCGCGCGCCACGCTTGTAGACATCCGCCTCCGTGAACGCGCGCTTCATCGCGGCGACCGCCGCGATCGCATCCCCGAGCCCACCGTGAACATGCCCGCAGCGATCGAGCAGGCAGGCCTTGTCGAGATGGACATGGCTGTCGACGAAGCCTGCGATGACGGTGCGGCCGGCGACGTCGATCGCGGGTGCGTCACAGACGAGGCGTGGCGCGATCGTGGCGATTCGTCCGGCGCTGACACCGATGTCGAGCGGCTCGTCGCGCCCAGGAATGACAGCTTGGCGAAAGACGAGATCAAGGGCGTTGTGCGTGGGCATTCGGATGCTTGGGAACCGGCATTCAATTGTGCAAAAAACTTGCATGCACTTTGTGTGCCGGAGTAGCGCGCCGCCGGGCTCGCTGAGCACGGGCCGCCGCAAGATGCCGGCAGACCTGGAATTCACCGGCATGCGTTCGGCCGCAGGTGTCACACGGTGCGGCTTGTCCGAAACAACTGTCGGGAGGGCACTGTCACACCAGCGCCCATATGTCCGCGGCTATTCGGCTGCGTTCAGCGGCCGCTTGCGCGAGATGGCCTGGACAGCTGGCGGTTCGGCATAGGGCGCCAGGATATCCACGATGTTGCGGCCGCGCGGCTTGGCCTGGGCGACAAGAGCCCGCTCCGCGACGGAATCGAGATGGTGGTGCATCAGGCTCATCACCTGCTCCGTATTGCCCTTTTCCAGCGCATCGATGAGCAGGCGGTGCTCGTTGATTGCGCATTCGGAGGAATGCGGCCGGCTGAACAGCGATAGCGTCAGGCAGCACCGATAGGCGATCTCGCTGACATAGCGGATCAGGATCGGGCTCTCGGTCATGGTTGCCAGCAGGATGTGGAATTCCGTGGCGAGGCGGATCGATACCGCGTCAGCGCCGCCGCGCACCGCATCCTCGGCGTCGACATGGGCGCGCAAGGCCGCGAGCTGGGCCTTGCCAAGCCTGCCCGCGAGCTGACGAACGACCAGGCGTTCGAGCTCGATCCGGATATCGAATGTGTCGCGCGCTTCCTGCCAGCTCGGCGTCGCGACGACGGCGATGCGGTTGCGGCGCAATTCCACGAGACCTTCGGCGGCGAGCTGGCCGAGCGCGTGGCGTGCGATCGTGCGGCTCACCCCGAAGCTTTCGCCGAGCGCATCTTCCGGCAGCTTGGCGCCCGGCTCCAGCGCCTGCTCGATGATCGCGCGGCGCAGCGCTCGGCAGATCGTCCCAACCTTGTCCGACGATGCCTTCCCGGCCGTGTCGCGCGCCATGCTCGGTATCCGCGGTTGAATCAGCCCGTCTTTAACGCCTCGCTTCGACGCTCCGCAATCCCGGGCCGAGCCTGATCGAAGATCAGGATACAAGATGGCATCACGATTGCATGCACTTTCCTGCATGAGCCCGGCCAAGATCAAACTTTCCGTCGTTGCGGCGCCGCTCGCGTTCACAGGGCAGGCTGCCGGCCCACGGCCTCCTGCGATCGAGCTGTCGCAGGCCAGCATCACCTTCGGACACGGGACGAATGCCGTCCCGGCATTGGCGCAGACGAGCCTGCGCGTTCAGGACGGCGAGTTCCTCGCTCTGGTCGGTCCGTCGGGTTGCGGCAAGTCGACCATTCTCAGGCTGGTCAGCGGGCTGGTGAAGCCCACATCCGGCGTTGTGGTCGTCGGCGGCCGGGAGGTCGCCGCCAACGCGCTGCGGATCGGCATGGCCTTCCAGAACCCGACGATGCTGCCCTGGCTGACGATCGAGCGGAACATCATGCTGCCGCTGAAGATCGTCCAGCCGTTTCGGGCCCGCTACGCGAAGGAGAAGCGCGGCGCCTTTCGCGACAAGGCGCATGCCCTGCTCGCGCAGGTCGGCCTCAGCGGATTTGCCGGCAAATATCCCTGGCAGCTCTCGGGCGGCATGCTTCAGCGCGCCAATCTGTGCCGGGCTCTGATCCACGAGCCGCGCATGCTCCTGCTCGACGAGCCCTTCGGGGCGCTCGACCAGTTCACGCGCGAAGAGCTCTGGGCGATCCTGCAGGAGCTCTGGCTGGCCCATCGCCCCACCGTGCTGCTCGTGACGCACGACCTGCGCGAGGCCGGCTTCCTGGCGAGCCGCATCTGCGTGATGAGCGCCCGCCCCGGCCGCATCATCGACGACAGTGCGGTTGCCTTCGCCAGGCCGCGCTCGATCGCGATGACCTTCGAGCCGCATTTCGTCGCCCTGAACCAGCGCCTGCGCGATCTCATCGTCGATGCCCGCTCGGCGCCTGCTCCCGAGGAGGGCACCTGACATGGCCGATCGTCGCATCAGGCAAAGGCTTGGATCGGCCGCACTGATCGTTCTGTTTTTCGTCTGCTGGGAGCTGTTCTGCCTGATCTCGGGCATGTCGGACCTGATCCTGCCGCGGCCGAGCCAGGTGGTCGCGACGTTGGTGCAGCGGTTCCCGATCCTGTGGCCGCATATCCTGCAGACATTGGCGACGACGATGGCGGGCTTCGTGCTCGGTGTCGCGCTCGGCGTCCTGCTCGGCGCGGTGATCGGCGTCTCGCGCACGGCCTATGACACGGTCTATCCGCTGCTGATCGGCTTCTCCTCGATCCCGAAGGTCGCGGTCGTGCCGATCCTGGTGCTCTGGTTCGGTTCGGGCACGGTGCCCGCCGTGCTGACCTCGCTCTCGATCTGCTTCTTCCCGATCGTGGTCAACATCGCCACCGGCCTCGCCACGACCGAACCGGAAATGGAGGATGTGCTGAAGGCGCTCGGCGCCAGCAAGCTCGACATCCTCTGGAATGTCGGCCTGCCGCGGACGATGCCGTTCTTCTTCGCCTCGCTGAAGGTCGCGATCACCTATGCCTTCGTCGGCACGGTGCTGGCCGAGACGGTCGCCTCCAATCGCGGCATCGGCAATGTGATGATGTCGGCCTCGTCGAACTTCAACACGCCGCTGGTCTTCGCCGGGCTGTTCATCCTCGCCGGCCTCGGTGTCGCGCTCTACGTCGCCTTCTCGCTGATCGAGATGCGCGTCACGGGCTGGGCCAACCGCAAGGGCGACCTCGCCGCCGCCTGAGATCCACCGCCACCGTCCAAAAAAAGGGGAGACCACGATGTTCAAGACATTGACCGCGACAGTCCTTGCAAGCCTCGTCTGCGCCGGCGCAGCGCTGGCGCAGGAGACCACGATCAAGTTCACGCTCGGCTGGAAGACCCAGGGCTCCGACGCCGCCTTCTTCGTCGCCCGCGACAAGGGCTACTACAAGGCAGAGGGGCTGAACGTCGTGATCGACCAGGGCGAAGGCTCCGGCGCGACGGTGACCCGGATCATGGGCGGCGCCTACGAGGCCGGCTTCGGAGACGTCAACGCCATCATCCAGAACGCGGCGGCCAAGCCCGGCGAGGCGCCGGTGATGGTCTACATGATGTGGAACCGGCCGCCCTTCGCCATTGTGACGAAGAAGGCCACCGGCGTGGGCAAGCCGGCCGATCTCGTCGGCAAGACGCTGGGTGGCGCGCAGGGCACGCCGACGACGCGCTTGCTCGAGGTGTTTGCCCGCAAGAACGATGTTGGGATGGACAAGATCAAGCTCTCCAACATGGCGCCGAACCTGCAGGAGCCGCTGCTGATCAAGGGCGATATCGACGGCGCGCTGGTCTTCAACATCACCAGCTATTTCAACCTCGTGCTGAACCGCCAGGACCCCGACAAGGACTTCAACTGGCTGATGTTCGGCGATTACGGCCTCGATCTCTATTCGAACGGGCTGATGGTCTCGCAGAAGCTGGTCAAGGAGAACCCGCAGGCCGTGGCCGGGCTGGTGCGCGCCACCAACAAGGCGATGATCGAGATCGCCAGGGACCAGGCCATCGGCATGAAGGGCGTGATGAACTTCGACAATCTCGTCGACGAGAAGGTCGAGAAGCGCCGGCTGCAATACTCCTTCAGCGAGCTCATCGTCTCGCCCGAGATGAAGGAGATCGGCATCGGCGACACCAAGGATGACCGCATGGCGCGCGCCATCGGCATCATCGTCGAGGGCTACCAGCTCGGCCGCACGCCCAAGCCGGAGGAAATCTTCTCGCGGGCCTTCCTGCCGGCCAAGGCGGAACGCGAGCTGGTCTACACCGCCAACTGAGACGAGAGGGCGCAATGAGGGAGACGGCCTTCGCGACGACCCTGTTCACGGGCGAGAGCAGCGTCGCGGATGCCGTGCTTCGGCACGCGGATGGCGTCATCGATGCGATCCTGAGCGGGCAGGTTGCGCCGGCGGGCGGGCGCCGGCTGATCATCCCGGCACTGGTCAACGCGCATGACCATGCCCGGCCGAGCATGACCTCGTTCGGCGCTGCCAATTTGCCGCTCGAAAGCTGGATCCTGCGCGCCACCTTCGGCACGCCGCCCGACCCTTACCTCGCAGCCGCCGTCTCGCTCGCCAGGACCGCGCGCGCTGGCTGCGGCGCGATGATGGTTCACTACACCCGCCCCAGCGGCGCGATGCCGATCATCGAGGAGGCGAAAGCGATTGCCCGCGCCGCCGGCGATGTCGGCATCCGCCTGGCCTTCGCCCTGGCGGTGCGCGACCAGAATCCGCTCGTCTACGGCGACAGCGCGGCCCTGCTGGATGCGTTGCCAGCCGAGGCGCGGCAGCCGGTCGAGGAGCTCTTCATCCGGCCGGCCTTGCCGCCGGCGGCCTATCTCGACCTGATCGAGGAGGTCAGTGCCGCCATCGCCGGGCCGATGATCGACGTGCAGTTCGGGCCGGCCGGCGTGCAGTGGTGCTCGCCGGCCCTGCTCGAGGCCATCGCCGAACGTTCGGCCGCGACCGGCCGGCGCGTGCACATGCATCTGCTGGAGACGGTCTACCAGCGTGAATGGGCCGACCGGGCCTTTCCCAACGGCATCCTGCACTACCTTAGGGATATCGGTCTGCTGTCGGAGCGGCTGACGCTGGCCCATTGCGTCCATGCCAGGTCCGATGAACTGGATCTGATCGCCGAGGCCGGCGCCACCATCGTCTCCAATTTCAGCTCGAACCTGCATCTGCATTCCGGGCTAGGGCCGATCGCCGAAGCCCATGCAAGAGGCTGCGCCATCGCCGTCGGCGTCGACGGCTGCGCGCTCGACGAGGACGACGACGTGCTGCGCGAGATGCGGCTGGTGCAGCTTGCACATGACGGCGTGGGCTTCCGGCGCAACTGGAGCCGGCCCGAGTTCCTGGCGCTGGCGGTGCGAAATGGGCGCAAGGCTGTCGGCGCTCCCGGCCCCGGCGCGCTGGTCGCGGGCGCGGCGGCCGATTTCACGGCGATCGACCTCGACCATCTCGACCGCGATGCGATCATGCCGGTCGATCCGCTTGACCTGCTGTTTGCGCGCGGCAGCACGGCTTGCGTGCGCGACGTCGTCGTGGCCGGCCGGACGATCGTCAGGGACGGGTGCCCAACCGGTATCGAACTGGAGCGGATGGAAGCCGAATTGCGCGCTCTGTTTCGCAGGAACCTGCCGCGCTACCGGGGATTGCAAGCCGCCTGGCCGGCGCTCGCCGCCGCCACCGCCTCATGGTTCGAGCCCGGTTGCTGCGGATAGGCGGTGGGCGCTTGAGCCCCTAGACAAGCCTCTTCCCGGCGTCCGAACCGCGCCTGGCCTGCCGGGCGCGCAGCAGGATCGCGATCAGTGCCAACTCGATCACCACGAAGGAGACGCCGGTGGTGATGGTCCCCAGCGCATAGATTTTGGCGTCGTCACCGTCGAGGTCAGCGCCTGCAATTCGAGCGGCAGCATGTTCTTCTCGCCAACCGTCTGCGATGTCAGGGCAATCTCGTCTCATGACAGCGTGAAGCCGAACAGGCCAACGCCGATCAGCGACGGCAGGATGACCGGCACGATGACATGCCATAATGTCCGCCGCGGCGTTGCTCCGAGATCGCGCGCGGCCTCCTCGAGCCGATCGGCGGCCACAGGACGCAGACAAAAAAAGCCCCGCATCGGTTGTCCGATGCGGGGCTTCCTGTTCGTGTCGTCTTCAGGCGACGAGGGCGAGCTCGGCGTTGGCGTTGCGGATCGCTTCCTCGCGCGCTTCCGGGCCGTAGCCGAGCTTCTCGGCGCGGATGAAGGTGACTTCGGTGATGCCGGCGAAGCCGAGCATCGTGCGCAGATGCGGCTCCTGCGAGTCCATCGCCTGGGCCGGGCCGCTGCTGTAGAGGCCGCCGCGGCTCTCGACGATGATGGCGCGCTTGCCCTTGAGCAGGCCCTCGGGGCCGGCTTCGCTGTAGCGGAAGGTGACGCCGGCGCGCAGCACGTAGTCGAACCAGCTCTTCAGGGTGGAGGGAATGCCGAAATTATACATCGGCGCGCCGATGACGATGGTGTCGGCGGCCTTCAGCTCATCGACCAGCGCATTAGAGAGGGCGAGCGCCTCGCGCTGCGCCGGGGTCTCGGTGACGCCGGCACGCACCGCAGCCGTCGTTTCGGCGTTGAGATGCGGGATGGGGTTGGCGTCGAGGTCGCGCTCGACGACATGCACGCCGGGGTTCTGGCTGCGCAGGCGCTCGACCGTGCTTCGGACGAGCTGCTTCGATACCGAGTCGGGGCCCGAGGCGCTGCTGTTGAGGACGAGGACGGTGGCCATGATGATGCTTCCTGTGTCGGAATGATCTCGATGGCCTGCAAGGTAGTGGTTCACGAACCGCACTAGAACCGCCATAATAGGGACCAGACTGTTGCTGCAGGAGGAACGCCGATGGCGGAGCTCGACGATATCCGAAGCTTCATTGCCGTGGTTGATGCCGGCGGTTTCGGCCGGGCGGCGCAGACCCTCGGTGTGGCGAAGTCTATCGTCAGCCGTCGCGTCAGCCGGCTGGAGGAAGAGCTCGGCACGCGCCTGCTCAGCCGCACGACGCGCGGCGTGAGCGCGACCGAGGCCGGGCTCGAATTCAAGGCGCGCAGCGAGCGCATCCTGGCCGAGCTGAACGAGGCGCGCGAGGCCGTGGCGCAGCAGGCGGGCGGGGTCGCGGGCCGTTTGCGGCTCGCAATGCCGCTCACCTTCGGCAACAGGCATGTCGCGCCGCTGCTGGGCGATCTGGCGCAGACCTATCCGCGGCTGGAGATCGACGTGCAGGCGAGCGACCGCTATGTCGACCTGATCGGCGAGCGTTTCGATGCCGCGATCCGCATCGGCTCCCTCAAGGATTCCAGCCTGATCGCGCGCCGCATCGCACCGGTCCACGCCACCGTCGTCGGCAGCCCGGCCTATCTGGAGCGGCGGGGGCGCCCGGCGACGCCGGCCGATCTGCACGACCATGACTGCCTGCTCTATAGCGGCACGGCCGATCAGGACTGGGTCTTCCGCGCCGGCAAGCGCTGGGTCTCGGAGCGGCCGGCGGGGCGCATGCATTCCGACAGCGGCGACACGCTGCTCGCCTGGGCGATCGCGGGCCTTGGGCTCGCCGTCCTGCCGACCTTCATCGCCTCGGATGGGATCCGCTCCGGCGCGGTCGAGCCGATCCTGCTGGACTATCCGATGCCGACGCGCGCGCTGTATGTCGTGCGCCCGCCGGGAGCCTATGTGCCCGGCAAGGTCAGGGTGCTGATCGATCTGCTCGTCGAGCGCTTCGGCGGCACGCCTTACTGGGACCCCTGTCAGATGGAGGCCCATCAGCGCGGCATCAGGCTGGACGAACCCCTGAGCGGCCAGCTCACGCCCGCCGCGGAGCCGGAATATCAAGTGGCGTGATCTCGCGCATCACGCGAATTCGCGTGGTTTCCTTGGCGGGTTTCGGCACTCTTCCCGCGGTCTCATCTGGAGGAAGCGATGCTGCTCGTCGGAATGCTCGATAGCCCCTATGTCCGCCGCGCCGCGATCACGGGCACCTTGCTGGAAGTCCCCTTCGAGCACCGCTCGGTCTCGGTGTTCCGGCACATGGACGCTTTCCGGGAGATCAACCCGCTGATCAAGGCGCCGACATTGGTCACCGACGATGGCATCGTCATCAGCGAATCCCTGCTGATCATCCAGCATTTCGAGGATGTGGCCGGCCGCTCGTTGCGTCCGATCGAGGGCGTGGCCCGCCGGCGCGACCTGTCGCTCACCGGCATCGGCATCGTCGCCGCCGACAAGGCGGTTTCGGTCGAATACGAGCGCAAGCGGCCGGAGGCGCAGCGCTATGCCCCCTGGCAGGAGCGGATCGTCACCCAGCTGCATACGGCGCTCGATCTGCTTGATGCGGCTGCGAAGGAGGGCGAGCTCTCTGCGGGGCCGGAATTGCTGCCGAGCGACATCGCCGCCGCCATCGCCTGGGGTTTCTGCCGTTTCGTGATCCCGGAATTCGTACCGGAGGAGCGGTGGCCGGCTCTGGTTGAGCAGGCGCGAGCCTGCGAGGCGCTCGACGTCTTCAAGGCCTGGCCGATCGACCGCGAATAGCTCAGTTCTGGACGAAATTCGTCGGGAGCGGGCGGACCGCCGGGCCGGTGAAGGCGCCGGGCTTGGCGTCGACAGGATCGGCATGGCTGAAGCCGAGCGCGGCGGCCGGGCTGGGGCCGGCGATCGGCGCGGCCGACGGGCCCGCGGCCTTGGAACGTGCCGTCGCGACATTGACAGGCCTGCCCGGCGAAACGGTCGTGCGCGCCACCGTGGCGAACAGCGAATTCAAACCCGAGCGATCCATCGGCTCCGGCTCTTCCGGCTCGGCGGCGACGGGAACCGAGCGCTGGCTGGCCGCGATGAAGCTGACACCGCCTTCGCGCGGGCGAACCGGCGGTAGAGCCGCCATCACGAGCCTGCCCTCCGCAGCAGGAGCCGCTGCGGTCTCGGGAACATCGGTCCCGCGCAGCGAGGCGATGGCGGCATCGGCGAGCGCGGTCGGCCGCATCGGCGGCAGCGGCGCATTGGTCGGGCTGCCGGCGAGCGCAACGGCGGCCGCAGCCATCTCGTCCGGCCGGCGCGGCGGCAGCGAGGCGAGGATGAGGCGCTGGTCCCCTGCAGGGCCGGATGGCGACGCAAAGGCGAGCGCGCCGCCGGTCGAGGGCAGGGCGGCGATCTGGGTCGTCTCATCCACGGGCGAGGAGAGGCCGCGCGGCCGCGCCAGAGGCAGCGGCGCATCGATCAGCTGCGGCCTGTTCTCCTGGAGGGGGCGCTGTTGCGGTTGAGCGGGCGGGGTCGGCAAGGCAGCCGGTTCCGGGGCGGGGGCCGCTGCCGGCACCGGTGCTGCGGCCTGCGGCGCCAGGCGCTCGGACCGCTCGCGCGCAAGCGCTCTTGTCGAGGGCTCGGGCGCGGCGGCGACGGCGAAGCGGCCGCCATCGCCGGAGTTGCTGTCGCTGTAGCCCGGATTGGCATAGGCCATGACGGCCGGCTGCTGGCGCGGCGCGCTGCGGCGGCCGCGGGTCGGCCGGGCATCGACCTCCTCCTCGTCGCCGCCGAAGAGCGAGGCCCACAGGCTCTTGCCGCCGGAGGCTATCACGGCGCCCTCGTCGAAATCGGCGGTGGCATAGCCGGCGACGGCGCCGCCGCCGGAGAGGATCTCCGCCTTGGCGATCTCGTAGCCGGCGAGCGGGTGCCCATCGGCCGGCAGGTGGACGGTCTTCTCGTCCGGGAACAGCCGCACGAGCTGGTCGTGCGTCATGCGTGGCCAGGAGCGGACTGAGCCGACGTCGAGATGGACGAATGGCGTATGGGCGTTGGGGTAGAAACCGACGCCGCCGCGCTGGAGCCGCATGCCGATCTCGCGGATGCGCGCGGTCGGGGCGTCCGGCAGGTAGAAGTCCATCGCCTTGCCGAGCATGTGCTGGCTGTGCTTGGCGACGGCGCGCGAGCGGCGGCGCAGCATCGCGTTGGTGCCGGGCGAGCGATAGGCCGAGACGACGTGGAAGGGCTGGTCCGAGCCGAGCTGGCGCTGCACCTCCCAGACGACGTCGAACAGGCGCGGATCCATCCGAATCGGATCGTCGTTGCGCCAGTCGCGCAGGGCCCAGTTCAGCTTTTCCAGCGCCGCGGAATCGTAGCGGCCGTCACGCTTGAAGGTGACGGTCGTCTCCTCCTTGGTATGCATGTGCCGGATCGTGATCGTGCGGGTATCGCCGTTGGCGACGGCGTCCTGTGTGCCGCGAATCGCCATGATCGAGGCGGCGAAGGCCATGCCGATGGTCAGGACGTGCCGCAGGGCTGGCCTGGAGCCGGACGGCAACCATCCTGCAAGCTTGGCGTTGATCCTGCCCAATCTGTCTGACCCGTCTCGGTGCCCCCGCCGAAGCGGCGCGATGAACGTGAACGAACAGTTGCGGAGAAGCGTTAACGACTCGTTATCGAGCCGGCAATCGCCGCGCCAGAAATTTCTGGAACGAGGTGGCTAAGGGCGGATCGTGGCAAAAAGGTGCCCGCCTTGTGGCGGGCACATTTCAGCCGCGTTGTTCAAGAGCCTGCCGCACCATGCGGTGGAAGCCGTAGACATCGTCGAACCGGGCGATCTGGCCGTCGGCGCCGACGACGATCGTGTTGTAGACGAGGTGGATCGCCAGCGGCTGCGGCAGGTTGATCCGGCGCTCGCCCGAGCCGATCAGGCGCTTCAGCCGCTCATGCGTCCATTCCGGCCCGAGCACCTGGTCGGCCAGCGCGAAGGGGTTCTCGACACGCACGCAGCCATGGCTGAGCGCCCGCCTCTCGCCGGCGAAGAGCCGGCGGTTCGGCGTATCGTGCAGATAGACCGCGTGCTCGTTCGGGAACATGAACTTGATCCAGCCGAGCGCGTTGCGCTCGCCGGGCGGCTGGCGCACCGAGATGCCGCCGCCCTTGGTCCGCGTGACGACATAGCCGCGCCTGGCTGCATAATCCGGATCGGCGGCGAGGCCGGGCAGGAATTCCTTCTTGAGGATCGAGGGCGGCACGTACCAGGACGGGTTGACGATGACGTGGTCCATCTTGTGCGAGAAGATGGGCGTCGCCGATTCCGGCTTGCCGATGATGGTGCGGGCCTCGTGGACGACCTTGCCGGAGCGGATGACCCGCACCCGCATCTCCGGCACGTTGACCATGATGTGGTCGGTACCGAGATCGGGCGGCAGCCAGCGCCAGCGCTCCATCTGCGCGACCATGTCCTCCTCGCCGCGCACGGTGGCCGGCTTGCCCAGCGCGGCCAGCGTGCGCTCGCTCAGGACGCCGTTGGCGGGCAGCCCGGCCTTCTTCTGGAAGTCGGCCAGCGCGAGCGAGGTCGAGCGGTCGAAGACCGGCTCCTCGCTCGGGCCGAGGCCGAGGCGGGCGCGCACCAGCGGGACGCGCTCGTCGCGCATGCCGAGCTTGAGCGGCGGGCCGGCGGGGATGCGCACCAGCGGCGTGTCGTCGAGATGCTCGCGCATCTCGGCCAGCTTGGCCTTGAGGCGCTGGTAGCCTGCATGCGGCGGGTTGTAGGCGGCGAGCACCGCGCCGGCATCGGTGGCACCGGCGAGCTCGGAGAGCACCTCGGTCGCCGACGGCAGGTAAAGGGTCGGCGTGATCAGCTTCGAGAGACGGCGGGGATCGATGCGGCCGCCGCGCGCGTCGCGGGCATAGAGCACGGCCAGCGCCGAGAGACGGATATCGGCTTCGGCGAGCTTGGCCTTGTCGCTGGCCTCGAAGGCGGGGAGGGGATAGTCGCCCGGGCGCAATCCGTCTTCGGCGGCGCGGCCGAGCTGCGCGACGAGGCGCTTTCCCGCCTCGTTCCAGCCCTTGCCGTCGATCCAGAACGGCTTGTTCTCGTTGGCCTGATAGCCGGCGATGATCTCGTTGCGCTCGCGTTCGGCGAGGCGTTGCAGCGCGACCGCGTCCGGAAGGCGCTCGGCCACCGCCGTCGCGAATTCCAGGCCGGGCGGAACCGTGACCACGACCTTGGGCATCTCGGGCGGCGGCACGAGCGGCTCGACGCTCTGCAGCGGTCCGGTCTGCGGCGCAGGCGCCGGCTCGACGGATTTGGAGGCCGGCACCAGCGCCGGGTCGGCCGCGGGCATCTCGATGGCGGGAATGTCGAGCGTGACCGGCTCCTGCTCGGCCTCCACCGGTGCGGTGGCGTCGAGCTTGGCCGGGTCGCGCAGGCGGCCGCCGGCCGAGACCGTGCCGGTGACGATCTCCGCTTCGGAGGCATCGCCGGAATGGGCGGCCGTGGCTTGCGGAGAGGCCGGCCGCTCGGCGTCGAGCAGCTTAAGCTCCGGCTGTTCCGGCAGCGGGATTCCGAGCGTGGCGTCGGTCTGGACCGGGGTTTCGGCGCGGAGCGGGACGGATCCCAGAATAATGGCCAAGGCTGTTGCCGTGGTCAGTTTCGCCCAGTGGCGACGACGCATGGTCGCTTTCCCGATAGCTGCCGAATCCCGCCATTCCTGCGTGACTCGGTTGGTTGAGACAAGATGCGGCGGCGCAACACGCCGCCGCATTCGGTTTGTCGCGGCTCAGGCCGCGTCGGTTTCGTCGGGGCCGGTCTCGTTGTCGATCAGCCCGTATTCCTTCAGCTTCCGGTAGAGCGTGGAGCGGCCGATGCCGAGCTTGCGCGAGACCTCGGACATGTGCCCGCGGTAATGCGCCAGCGCGAAGGTGATGATCTCGCGCTCGAGATCGTCGAGCTTGCGCATGTCGGAGCCCGCGACGAGCTCCAGCGCGTTGGGATCGCGCACCGGCATCTGGATGATTCGGGGCGGAAGCTCGTCCTGCGCCTCGCCGCGCGCGATCGGGGCGGGGGCGGGCGGGATGCGGACGTCGTAGCCCTCCATCTGCGCGGCGATCTGCGGGAACTCGGTGACATCGAGCTCGTCGCCATCGGCCAGGACGACGGCGCGGAACACGGCGTTCTCGAGCTGGCGGACATTGCCCGGCCAATCGTAGCTGCTGATCAGGGCGGCCGCTTCGCGGGTCAGGCCGCTGAGCTTGCGGCCCTCCTCGGCGGCGAAGCGGGCGAGGAAGCCGCGCGCCAGATCGGCGATGTCCTCGCGGCGCTGGCGCAGCGGCGGCAGGGTGATCGGGAAGACGTTGAGGCGGTAGTAGAGGTCCTCGCGGAACTCGCCGCGCTTCACCTGCTCCAGCAGGCTCTTGTTGGTGGCGGAGATCAGGCGGATATCGACGCGCACCGACTTCTTGCCGCCGACCGGGTCGACCTCGCCCTCCTGGATGGCGCGCAGCAGCTTGACCTGCGCGTCGAGCGGCAATTCGCCGACCTCGTCGAGGAAGAGCGTGCCGCCATTGGCTTCGACGAACTTGCCGAGATGGCGTTCGGTCGCGCCGGTGAAGGCGCCCTTCTCATGGCCGAACAGGATCGACTCGACGAGATTATGCGGGATCGCGCCGCAATTGACCGTGACGAAGGGCTTGCCCCTGCGGTCGCTGGAGCCCTGGATGGCGCGGGCGAGCACTTCCTTGCCGACGCCGGATTCGCCTTCGATCAGGATCGGGATGTTGGATTTCGCCGCGCGCTCGGCCAGCCTGACGACGCGGGCCATGTCGGGGCTCTTGGTCGCGAGATCGCGGAAGCCGAGAGTGTTCGAGGCGCGGTGCTTGATATGGCGCAGCTCGTGCTCGAGCGCGCCGAGCTTGAGCGCGTTCTTGAGCGAGACCTGCAGGCGCTCGGCCCCGACGGGCTTGACGACAAAATCGGAGGCGCCGGCGCGCATCGCCGACACCACGGTCTCGATCGAGCCGTTCGCCGTCTGCACGATCACCGGGGTTTCGATCCCGCGCTCGCGCAGATCGGCCAGCACGCCCATGCCGTCGAGGCCGGGCATCTGCAGGTCGAGCACGATCGCATCGATGCGTTCGCCGTCCGGGCCGCCGATCAGGGCGACGGCCGCCTTGCCGTCCTCGACCACGGTCACGCCGTAGCCGAAGCGCTTCAGCATCGCGTCGAGGAGGCGGCGTTGGACGGGATCGTCGTCAACGACGAGGACGGTGGCGGTCATGACACCTCGAAAGCCGATGCAATATGTAAGAAATGCTTTGTGCCGACGGAATCGTCTGTTCCGTTCTGGGGCATCGTCGGCCAGAAGGGTTAAGCCGGGTTTAAGGCGGCGCGCCCCGGGCATATCCCGCGTTGATCCCCGGGCCGGAGCCGGCCTATTGAAGATCCATGTCAGTGCGGCGAGGTGTCGAGCGAATGCGTTTTCATGAGACGATCCGGCGTTCCCGCGCTGTGGCGGGCGCGGCCAGGCCGGCCGGGGCTTCCGGCGATCTGCCGGAATGGGATCTGAGCCATCTCTACCCCGGCGTCGATTCGCCTCAGCTCAGGAGCGACCTCGATCGGGCGCTCTCCGAGGCGCAGGCCCTGGCCGAACGCTATCGCGGCAAGCTCGCCGAGATCGCCGACCAGTCCGACGCCAGCGAAAGATTGGCCGAGGCGGTCAGGAGCTACGAGGGCCTGAGTGATCTGCTCGGCCGCATCGGCGCCTATGCCGGGCTCGTCTATTCCGGCGATACGACCGATCCACAGCGCGCCAAGTTCTACGGCGACACGCAGGACAAGGTGAACGCGGCGATCACCGAATTGCTGTTCTTCGAGCTGGAGCTCAACCGCATCGCCCCGGAGGTGATGGCGAAGGTGTCTGCGGAAGCCCCGCTCTCGCACTGGAAGCCCTGGCTCGACGATCTCGCCAAGGACAAGCCGCATCAGCTCGAAGACCAGATCGAGGCGCTCTTCCACGAGAAGTCGATGACCGGCGCCGCCGCCTGGAACCGGCTCTTCGACGAGACGATCGCCTCGCTGCGCTTCATGGTCGGCGACGAGGAGCTGACGCTGGAACTGACGCTGAACAAGCTGCAGGACAGCGATGGCGAGGTTCGCCGTGCCGCGGCCGAGGCGCTGAGCACAGTGTTCCGCAAGGAGCTGCGCACCTTCGCGCTGATCACCAACACGCTCGCCAAGGACAAGGAGATTTCCGACCGCTGGCGCAAGTTCGACGATGTCGCGGATTCCCGCCACCTCGCCAATCGAGTCGAGCGGGAGGTCGTGGATGCGCTTGTCGCGGCGGTACGCGAGGCCTACCCGCGCCTGTCGCATCGCTATTACCGGCTGAAGGCCAAGTGGTTCGGCCGCGACGCGCTGGATTTCTGGGACCGCAACGCGCCGCTGCCGCAGGTCGAGCAACGCATCATTCCCTGGGCGGAGGCGCGCGAGACCGTGCTCTCGGCCTATGGCGCCTTCTCGCCGAAAATGGCTGCCATCGCGCAGCGCTTCTTCGACGAGCGCTGGATCGACGCCCCGCCGCGTCCCGGCAAGGCGCCGGGAGCCTTTGCGCATCCGACCGTGCCGTCCGTGCATCCCTATGTGCTGCTCAACTACCAGGGCAAGCCGCGCGACGTGATGACGCTGGCCCATGAACTCGGCCATGGCGTGCACCAGGTGCTGGCGGCGCCGAACGGCGCGCTGATGGCGCCGACGCCGCTGACCCTGGCCGAGACCGCGAGCGTCTTCGGCGAGATGCTGACCTTCCGCCGGCTGCTCGACACGACCTCCGACCGCAAGCAGCGCAAGGCGATGCTGGCCGCCAAGGTCGAGGACATGATCAACACGGTCGTGCGGCAGATCGCGTTCTACTCGTTCGAGCGCAAGGTCCATCAGGCGCGCCGCGAGGGCGAGCTGACGCCGGAGGCGCTCTGCGAGATCTGGATGAGCGTGCAGGCCGAGAGTCTGGGCCCGGCAATCCGCCTATCGGCGGGCTACGAGCCGTACTGGTGCTACATCCCGCACTTCATCCATTCGCCGTTCTACGTCTACGCCTACGCCTTCGGGGATTGCCTGGTGAACTCGCTCTACGGCGTCTACCAGAACGCCGCTGACGGCTTCCAGGAGCGCTATTTCGCGCTGCTCTCGGCCGGTGGCACCAAGCACCATTCCGAGCTGCTCGCCCCCTTCGGGCTGGACGCGCGCGATCCCGGCTTCTGGCAGATCGGCCTCAAGATGATCGAGGGCATGATCATCGAGCTGGAAGGGATGGAGTAGGACGCGGGAACGCTTCCGGCCTCGTTTCAGCAAGGCGTGGGTCATCCCGGACAAGCCGCGTGAGCGGCGCCGATCCGGGATCCATGCCTGACCTCTGTCGGAAGCGCTCTGGCATGGATCCCGGGTCTTCGCTTCGCTGCGCCCGGGATGACCGCGCTTATTGAAGTGCGGCGACTTAGAACTGAACCCTGAGCCCGGCCTGCGAGACATTCGCCGTGTAGTCCGCGCCGATCGCTGTCGAGTTCAGGCGCTCATGGGTGAAGCTGGCGCGGATGGAGAAGGTGCGGGTCAGCTTGTACTCGATGCGCGCCCCGACATTCATGAAGTCCTCGCGCAGGCCCTGGCCCTCATAGTCGGTGCGGCTGAAATTGGTGAAGCCGGTGACGACCAGGTTGCGCCGCAGCGCATGGGCGATTTCGAGCGTCCCCCGCCGCACCGTGGTGCCCGAGGAGCCGGCGATGGTGGTGTCGCCCAGCTCGCCGCCGCCGCGCAGCGTCACTGTCGTGAGCGGTGTCGGCTGCCACAGCACCGCGGCATCGCCGATGAAGCCGCGCAGGTTCTTCAGCCGGGCATCTTCGTATTTGCGATCCTGATAGCCGCCGGAAATCTCGCCGGTGAGCTGGCGGCTGATCTCGAAGCTCGAGCCGATGCGCCCGGTCACGCCGCTCGATGAGCGCATATAGCCGCTCGAATCGACCTTCTCGTCGAATTCCCGCTGGTCGATCTCGCCCTGCACGAAGGGCTTGAAGCCCGGTGTCACCTCGTAGGCGGCGCGCAGACGCAGACCGTACTGCGTCTGGTTGCGGTCCTTCTGCGAGAGGATCGCGCCGCTGGTGAGGCGTGCATCCTCATAGTCGCTGCGGTCGACCGAGCCGCGCAACGTCAGCTGCAGACGGTTGATATCATGGGTGACGCCGGCCGAGCCGCCATATTGCCAGATCAGCGGGCGGCCCTGCACGGCGGCGGTCAGATCGGGCGAGCCGGGGCGCTGCGTATCGAGCCTAAAGCGCGATTCGAGCAGGATGCGGGTGTCGCGGGTGGCGTCGAGCCGCAGGTCGAGATTGCCTTCGCCATCCGGGCGCGAGGCCTCGCCGTCCCTGAAGAACTGCAGATAGCTGCCGCGCAGCTTGCCCTTGAGCTCGTGCGCGTTCCAGTCGGACTGGATGTCGAGATCGGCCTCGTAGCGGGCGAAGGGCGAGCCCTTCACGCCGGGCGTGGAGCTGCGCTGCGGGTTGGTGTCGTAGCCGACCGAGTTGGTGATGCCGGGCCGCAGCGTCACCGAGCCGAGGCGCAGCCCCAGCGCGGCGTAAGGATCCTCTTCCGCTGCGCTGCGGCGGCGCGGCGGGGGCGGCGGCGGAGCAGGCGGCGGCAGCGCGGCCACGGTGGGCGGCGGCGCGCGGAACTGGCGTTGCGTGACGCCGCGCAGCGTCGGCGCCTGGATGGGCTGGCTGGCGCGGGAAGGCTGGCGCGCCGAGACGGTCGTGCTCTGGTTCTGGATCAGGCCCGCCGGGTCGCGAATGGCCTCGGGATCGCCGCTCGCCGCTGCGAGCGGTGCCGCCGGCGGCGCTGGCTGCTGCGCGATATAGGTCGGCGTGCCCGTCCTGAGCGCGCGCGCCTGCTGCGCCACGGCCATCGTCCAGCCGAGCACGAGCCCGGCCAGGGCGGTGCCGGACAGAAGCAGGATCTTCGTGCGGCCGGACACGGGGTTCGCAAGGCTCCAGGCAACAGCTGACGCGCCCTGGAGGACGCGTATGGTTAACGGAGTTAGAACGAACAGGGTTAAGGAGCCGTCAACGCAGGCATCGTGCCCCCGGCAACGGTGGAAATGCCGAGGGAGCTCGTGCTAGAGCGCGCGCCATGACCGATGACATCCGCGCTTCCGCCCTCCGCACCGTCGCCACGGAACGGGCCGGGCTCGACACCCTCCATGCCGCGCTCGCCGACGGGCTGGGCCAGCCCTTCACTGACGCCGTCGCGCTGATCCGTGCCGCGAGCGGCCGCGTGATCGTCTCAGGCATGGGCAAGTCCGGCCATGTCGGGCGCAAGCTCGCCGCGACGCTGGCCTCGACCGGCACGCCCGCCCATTTCGTTCACCCGGCCGAGGCGAGCCATGGCGATCTCGGCATGGTCAGGCCGGAAGACGTGGTGATCGCGCTGTCCTGGTCGGGCGAAACCGCGGAGCTGGCGGCGCTTGTCGGCTATACCCGCCGCTTCCGCGTCGGGCTGATCGCCTTCACCTCGAACCCCGAGAGCACGCTCGGCAAGGAGGCCGATGTCGCGCTGATCCTGCCCAAGGCGACGGAGGCCTGCCCGAACGGCCTGGCACCCACCACCTCGACGACGATGCAGATCGCGCTCGGCGATGCCTTGGCCGTGGCACTGCTGGAGGCGCGCGGCTTCTCGCCGCAGGATTTCTTCGTCTATCACCCCGGCGGCAAGCTCGGCGCGCAGCTCAAGACCGTCGAGAGCATCATGCATCGCGGCGCCGACCTGCCGCTGATCGGGCTCGACACGCTGCTGCCCGACGTGATCGCGATGATCTCGGAGAAGAGCTTCGGCTGCGCCATCGTCATGGACCTGGATGGCAAGCTCGCCGGCGTCGTCACCGATGGCGACCTGCGCCGCAAGGCGACGATGGGCGGCGGCGGATCGCTCAGGGCACGCGACATCATGACGGCCGATCCGCGCCGCATCGGGCTCGATACGCTCGCGGTCGAGGCGCTGGAGCTGGTCAACCGGGTGCGGATCACGGCGCTGATCGTCGTCGATGCGCAGGAGCGGCCGGTCGGCCTCGTCCATGTCCACGACCTGCTGGCGATGGGTGTGGCTTGATCGCGCAACGGAACCGCGCCGTCATGCCGGGGCAAGCGCGCAGCGCTTGAGCCCGGAACCCATGAACACGGTGATCGCCGGACAGGCGCATCGGCCGCCGCTCCCGGTTCTTTCTGAAATGTCGTGTTCATGGGTTCCGGGCTCGGCCCTGCGGGCCCCCCCCGGAATGACGACGCGGTTCCGTTCAACATGACAGGCTCTTGTCTTCGGAGTGCTGCGGTCTATTTAAAGCTGTAGACACTACAGCTTCGGAGATGATGTCATGACCGCGGCGGACAGGCTCGAACGCGTGATGCCGATCGGCGCGCTGGCGGAGCGTACCGGCGTCAAGGTCGAGACGATCCGCTATTACGAGCAGGTCGGGCTGCTGCCGCCGCCGGAGCGTTCCGAAGGCAATCAGCGCCGCTATGGCCGTCGCCATGCCGAGCGGCTCGCCTTCATCAAGCATGCGCGCGATCTTGGCTTCGCCGTCGAGAACATCCGCACGCTGCTCCGGCTCTCCGATACCCCCGGCATCGCCTGCGACGAGGCGCATGCGATTTCGGTCGCCCATCTCGATGAAGTTCGCGACAAGATCGCGCGGCTGCGCTCGCTGGAGAAGGAACTGGAGCGGATCGCCACCACCTGCTCGGGCGGCGTCGCGGCCTGCGATTGCGCGATCATCGAAGCCTTGGCCGACCATGGCCAATGCAAGCACGCCCGCCATTGAGCCGGCCTGCAGGCTGGAAAACCGTATTGCCTCTCGTTTCCCCGCCCGAAAGGCTTAAATAGGAAACCTGAACGGCGGCCTCTGCGCCGCCTCCACGATCACTTTGCGGGAGGGCGCGCGATGCGGCCATGGCCCATGCCGAAGGGAGTGTGGCCCCGAAAGGGGAACAAATCCCGATTCTGCCGGAGTCACCGATTCGGCCCCGCTTCGTTCCGGACTCGTTCCTGATTCAAGTTCACGCTCCCGCCCGCATGGGCGGGCGAGATGATCGGCTCCATCGCCTTGCTTCCTTTCCGTTCGCTGCCGCCCGCTGCCCGCGCCCATGGCGTCACGGCGGTGCTGGGCCCCACCAATACCGGCAAGACCCATCTCGCCATCGAGCGCATGGTCGCCCATCCGACGGGGATGATCGGCCTGCCGCTGCGCCTGCTGGCGCGCGAGGTCTACCAGCGCACCGTCGAGAAGGTCGGCCCCGAGGCTGTCGCGCTCGTCACCGGCGAGGAGAAGATCAAGCCGGAGCGGCCGCGCTTCTGGGTCTGCACGGTCGAGGCGATGCCGCGCGACCTCGCGGTCGATTTCGTAGCGATCGACGAGATCCAGCTCGCATCCGATCTCGACCGCGGCCATGTCTTCACCGACCGGCTGCTCAACCGGCGCGGCCGGGCCGAGACCATGCTGATCGGCGCCGGCACCATGCGCCCGCTGGTCGAGCAGCTGATCCCCGGCGTCAATGTGGTGTCGCGCCCGCGCCTGTCGAACCTGACCTTCGCGGGCGACCGCAAGATCACGCGGCTGCCGCCGCGCTCGGCCATCGTCGCCTTCTCGGTGGAGGAGGTCTACGCCATCGCCGAATTGATTCGCCGGCAGAAGGGCGGGGCGGCCGTGGTGCTCGGCGCGCTCAGCCCGCGCACCCGCAACGCGCAGGTCGAGATATACCAGTCCGGCGATGTCGATTATCTGGTCGCGACCGATGCGATCGGCATGGGGCTCAACCTCGACGTCAACCACATCGCCTTCGCGGCCGACAAGAAATTCGACGGCCATCATTTCCGCAAGCTCAACCCGGCCGAGTTCGGCCAGATCGCCGGGCGCGCCGGGCGGCATCTGCGCGACGGCACCTTCGGCACCAGCGGGCGTTGCCCGCCTTTCGATGCCGAACTGGTCGAAGCGATCGAGAATCACCGTTTCGAGCCGATCCGGCAGATGCAGTGGCGCAATTCCGATCTCGACCTGCGCTCGATCGCCGGTTTGCTCGACACCCTGAATATCCAGCCCTCCGAACTCGGCCTGACGCGGGCGCTGATCGCCGAGGACATGACGACGCTGGAAATCTTGGCGAGGGACCCGGACGTCGCGGCGCTGGCGCAAGGGCGTGCGGCGGTCGAGCGGCTCTGGGAGGTCTGCAGCCTGCCCGATTATCGCAAGATCTCGCCGATGCAGCACGCCGATCTGGCGACCACGCTGTATCTCCGGCTGATGCGTCATGGCCGGCTCGATGCCGACTGGTATGCGGCGCAATTGGCCTCCCTCGACCGCACCGATGGCGAGATCGACACGCTCTCGGCGCGCATCGCGCAGGTCCGGACTTGGACCTTTGTTGCAAACCGTCCGGACTGGTTGCCCGATCCTGAGCATTGGCAGGGCATGGCGCGTCTTGTAGAGGACAAGCTGTCGGATGCTCTGCATGAGCGTCTCGCCAGCCGATTTGTCGATCGGCGCACCAGCGTGTTGATGCGCCGCTTGCGGGAGAATGCGATGTTGGAGGCTGAGGTCACTGCGACGGGCGATGTGCTCGTCGAGGGCCAGCACGTTGGAATGCTGCAGGGTTTCCGCTTCACGGCGGACCCGAAGGCTGGAGGGGCCGAGGTCAAGGCCCTGAACCTGGCGGCGATGAAGGCGCTTGGCGCCGAGATCGAAGCCCGGGCGGCGCGCGTCGTGCTGGCGGGCGACGATGCCTTCGTGCTGTCGCATGACGGGCTGGTGCGCTGGGTCGGCGAGCCGGTGGCGCGCCTGACGGCCGGCGAGAAGGTTCTGGAGCCGCGCCTGCGCCTGCTCGTCGAGGAGCATCTGAGCGGTGCGGCGCGCGAGCAGATCGAGGCCCGCCTCAATCTCTGGCTGAAGAATCATGTCACCCGCCTTCTCGGCGCGCTGCAGATACTGGAAGCGGCGGAGAACGCCACCGGGATCGCGCGCGGCATCGCCTATCAGGCGGCCGAGGCGCTCGGCGTGCTCGAACGCGCCAAGGTCGGCGAGGAGATGAAGGCGCTCGACCAGGAGGGCCGGGCCGCGCTGCGCCAGCTCGGCATCCGCTTCGGCGCTTTCCACATCTATATGCCGGCGCTGCTGAAGCCGGCGCCCCGCGCGCTCGCCGCCCAGCTCTGGGCGCTCAAGCATGGCGGGCCGGAGACGGCCGGGCTCGACGACATCGCCCATCTCGCGGCGTCGGGCCGCACCTCCTTCCCGGTCGACAAGGCCGTGCCGAAGGGGCTCTACCGCGCGGCGGGCTACCGCGTCTGCGGCGAGCGCGCGGTGCGCGTCGACATCCTCGAACGCCTCGCCGATCTCATCCGGCCGGCGATCGCCTATCGTCCCGGCGCGACCCAGGGCACGCCGCCGGCCGGCACCGCAGATCAGGACGGCTTCGTCGCCACCGGCGCGATGACATCGCTCGTCGGCTGCGCGGGCGAGGACTTCGCCTCGATCCTGCGCTCGCTCGGCTATGTCTCGGTCAAGCGCCCCGGCCCGGCGATCACCGTGCCATTGGCGCCGCCGCCGGCAGCGACCGAGCCGGCAAAACCCGTTGTGGCCAAGGCGGATGACGCCACTGCCGCCGATGAGGCTGCACAGGCTGAGCCCGAAACGGCACAGGCTGAGAGCGAAACGGCGGGCACCGAAACGATTGAGGCTCCGGTAGAGGCCGAAGCTCCGGCCGAGCCCGCCGTGGCGCTGAACGACGATGCGTCGGCGGAAGGTGAGGCACCCGTCGCCGAAGCGCCGGCGGTCGAGACGGCGGATACGCCTGTTCTCACCGAAAGCGAGCTGGATCAGGCTCGCGAGCCGGTTCCGGCCGATGCTCTGGTGGCTCTGCCGGCCGAGGCCGAGACCGCCGAGACGACCGAGACCCCAGATGTGGCCGAGGCGGCAACTGCCGAGGCGCCTGCCGCGGAAGCCGCGACCCCGGCCGAGCCCGAGCTCATCGAAGTCTGGCGGCCGCATCGCCATCAGGGCGGGCGCCGACCGGAGCATGCCCCGCGCGGCCGCCGCGACGGCGATCAGCGCCGCGGCGAGCGTCCCCAGCGCGAAGGCCAGCAGCCGGGTGGTCAGCGTCGCGATCAACGCCCCGGACAGCAGCAGCCTGCCGCGGCAGCGCGCAGCGAAGGCGAGGCGCCGCAGCGGCAGGAGCGCCCGCAACGCCAGGAGCGGCCACGCCGCGACGAGCAGCCGCCACGGCAGGGGCGCCCCGAGGGCGGCCGCGGTCCGCGGCCCGACTTCAAGCGCGACGGCCGCCCCGGCGGCCCGCGGCGCGAGGAACGCGGCGGCGGCGAACGCTTCCAGCAGGCGCCGCGTCCGCGGCCGGCCAATCGCGAGCCGGATCCGGATTCACCCTTCGCCAAGCTCGCCGCACTCAAGGCGCAGCTCGAAGGCGGCAAGAACTGAACGATCCCGGGAGGCGCGGACCGCTTGCAGGAGCATCGTCAACGCCTCGACAAATGGCTCTGGTTCGCGCGGTTCGCGCGAACCCGTCCGTCCGCCGTGCGTCTGGTAGAGGACGGGCATGTCCGGATCGAGGGACGCCGCGCCGAAAATCCCGCGCAGGGGATCAGGGTCGGAGCGGTGCTGACGCTGGCCTTGCCGCACGCGACCATGGTCGTGCGCGTGCTCGCCTTCGCCGAGCGGCGCGGTCCCTTCGAAACGGCGCGACAGCTCTATGAGCGGCTCGACGGCGGCAGCGGCGATGCGCCGCTTGCGGAGGCGGAAGGCGGAGACTAGATCGCGGCTTGTCGTCGGCAGATGCCGCGAGCGGGCAAGCGATGAAAACATTCTCCTGGGCGCCAGAGGAATGAAAAAACGTTCTGCCGAAGATCACGAAAACAGCCTTGAAACCTGCGCCGGGCAGGGGTTTATGGGGCTGTTTAGAAGCGTTGGAAGGGCCGATCGATCATGACCTATGTGGTCACCGAGAACTGCATCAAGTGCAAGTACATGGATTGCGTCGAGGTGTGCCCGGTCGACTGCTTCTATGAAGGCGAAAACATGCTCGTCATCCATCCCGACGAGTGCATCGATTGCGGCGTCTGCGAGCCGGAATGCCCCGCCGAGGCGATCAAGCCCGACACCGAGCCCGGCCTGGAAAGCTGGCTCCAGCTCAACGGCAAATATGCCGGAAGCTGGCCGAACCTGACCCAGAAGAAAGAGGCGCCGGCCGACGCGAAAGAGTTCGACGGCGTGCCCGGCAAGCTTGAGATGTTCTCACCGGAGCCCGGCGAAGGCGACTGATTTTCGCCCCCTCAAGAGCCCAGCGCTGCATTAACCAAGACCGCGCCATGCCGTCACAGGGGAACGCCTTCCGGCGTTTACCTTTGATTCGGCGTGTTTTTTATGCTACAAGCTAGCCCCAGTCGAATTCGTTCCGCATGCCCCTGCGAGATTCCCACAAAAGGGGTGCCCCCAACGATCAGAGCGTCAGAGACAGCCGGTTCAACCGCCGGGCCTCGATCGTCGTTCTCGTCCTGGAGGAAATGAAACAGTCGACTGAGGGAGCGTGAAGCGGTGCCTTTCAAGCGTCGCATCAGGCGGAAAGTCTTCGTCCGACCGGATGAAGACGTGTCATCGCGTGCTCGCGTCGAGCGGGCCGGTCAGGAGTCGTAACGGCATGTCCACTGCGAAGAAAGCTGTTGTGCGCCAGGGTTTCAAGACGGGCGAGTATGTCGTCTACCCGTCCCACGGCGTCGGTCAGATCACGGCGATCGAGGAACAGGAAGTCGCAGGTTTCAAGCTTGAGCTCTTCGTGGTCAGCTTCTCCAAGGACAAGATGACGTTGCGCGTCCCGACCGCCAAGGCCGCCAGCGTCGGCCTGCGCAAGCTCGCCGATGCCGAAGCCGTCACCAAGGCGCTGACCACGCTCACCGGCCGCGCCCGCGTCAAGCGGACCATGTGGTCGCGCCGCGCCCAGGAATACGAAGCGAAGATCAACTCGGGCGATCTCGTCGCCATCGCCGAGGTCGTGCGCGATCTCTATCGTTCCGAGGCGCAGCCCGAGCAGTCCTATTCGGAGCGCCAGCTCTATGAAGCCGCGCTCGACCGCATGACCCGCGAGATTGCGGTCGTCGACGACGTCACCGAGACAGAAGCCCTCAAGAAGATCGAGGGTCAGCTCGCCAAGTCGCCGCGCCGCGCCGGCAAGAACGAGGCGGAGTTGGAAGGCGACAACGACGACCTGCAGGAAGAGGCCGCCTGAACGGCTGCTTCCATCCGGAATTCAGAAACCCGGCGGGCGACCGCCGGGTTTTTTGTTGTCCGGACCGCTCCGGGATTTTCCCGGAAACGCGAGTCATCCCGGCCGGAGCGAAGCGAAGAGCCGGGATCCATGCCTGAACCCTGATCGGAGGCGCTCCGGCATGGATCCCGGGTCAAGCCCGGGATGACGACTTGGTACCCCGCGCGATGAACAGGACTCAGGCGGTGCCCGTTCCCGCCTTGAGGAAGGCGATCGTCCGCGCCCAGGCCTGCTTGGCGGTGGCGGCGTTGTAGCGCTCGGCGCTGGTGTCGTTCATGAAGGCGTGGTCGACATCGGGGTAGATGATCGCCTCGTACTGGATGCCGGCCGCCTTCAGCGCCTTCTCGTAATCGGGCAGCATCTGGACGAGGCGCGTATCGCGCGAAGCCTGCTGGATCAGGAGGCGGGCCTTGATCTGCGGCACCTTGGCGAGATCGGGCGGGCCGCCATAGAAGACGACGCCGGCGGCGAGCTCGGGCGCCGCGACCGCGAGATTGTTGACCGCGCTGCCGCCCCAGCAGAAGCCGACCGCGCCGACCTTGCCGTTCGCGTCCGGCCGGGAGGCCAGGTATTTGAGGGCCGCGCGCCCCTGTCCGACGACGGCGTCGTTGGAAAGCTGCGGGAACAGCGCGCGGGCGGCGTCTGGATCAGCAGGCGTGCCGCCCAGCGGGGTCAGGAAGTCCAGGCCGAGCGCCGTGAAGCCCTCCAGCGCCATGCGCCGGGTGATGTCCTCGATATGCGGATTGAGGCCGCGATTCTCGTGGATGATGAGGACGCCGCCGCGCTTGGCCTCCGCCTTCGGCGTGGCGAGATAGCCCTTCAGCGCGACGCCGTCGACGGTGGTGTCGACCCGCGACGTCGCGATCCGGGCATCGTCCGGCGCGATCTGCTGCGCCCTTGCATAATTGGGTTCGAGCAGGGCCAGTGCCGCTTCAGCTGCGGCAGTGGTGCCGGCGATGGCGAGCAGCCGGTTCATGAAGACGCGCCGGTCGAGCGGTTTGTGTGTGTATTCGTCGTAGAGTTCGACGATCCTGCGATCGAGCGCCATTCCTGCCTCCCCGTGGGTTATAGCGGCGATCATAGCGACGTATTCGCCGAGCGCAGGAGGCAGGCGCCCGGGCTCGCAGCCTTGTGAAGGCGCAGGGCTATTCGGCGACGACCTTGTAGCGCTGGCCCGGCGTCAGCGCGGCGTTGCGCTCGATCCCGTTCAGAAGCTGGAAGAGCTCGCTCGGGCGATCCTGCTCGGGCATGCGCTCGGCCATGCTGGCGACGGTGTCGCCGGCTTCGGCCGCGACCAGCCGGATCTGCATCGGCCGGATGGCCTGGGCTTCCGCCGGGCTCAACGTTCGGAAGCTCTCGGCGATGCTGCGCATCGGCCGCTCGGGGTCGCTGGCGCCGCGCGCGGCGAGGATGAAGCGATAGACGCGCTCGCCGACCTGCACGGCGGCAAGGCGGAACATCCAGTCCGTGCCCTTGCCATAGGCGATGACCGCCGGCTGCCCGCCGATATCGACCTTCTCGATCCCGGTCGTCTCGACGCCCTCGATCCAGCCTGCCGCGACATAGGATTCAAGCGTCTGGCCGCTCTTCAGGGTCACGGAGTCGAAGCGCAAGGCCTGGGAGCCGCTGGCGCTGACGCCGATGACCATGTCCTGCGCGGCCTCCAGGCTGAAGCCCTCGGGCGCGGTGAAGCCGATGCGCAGCGTGCTGTTCAGATACCGCCGGCCGCGCACCACCCCGTCGCGCGGGTCGTCGCCATAGGCCAGCCCCTCGATGGCGTTGAGCCAGCGATTGGCGTCGCGCTCGCCGATGCCGGGCGCGCCGATCTGCCTTGCGGCGGCCGTCACCGCGGCGATGCGCTCGGGCGTCTGCGGGTGGCTGGAGAGGATGTCGAGCCGCTTGTCCTCGGCGCTCTGGTTCTGCCCGCTGTTGCGGAAGGCGGTGTTGCGCCCGAGGGTCGCCAGGAAGCGGCCGGCGCCGTACGGGTCGTAGCCTGCGCGCGAGATATTGCGCACGCTGATCTGGTCGGCGGTCAATTCCTGCTGGCGCGAGAAGCGGGCGAGCGAGAGCTTCGAACCCGCCCGCACGGCGGCGCCCTGCGAGGGGTCTTTCAGCACCTGCGAGACGACCTGGCTCACCAGCGCCGATTCGGCCTCCTTCTCGGCGCGCTCGACGGCGTGCTGGGCGGTGACGTGGGCGATCTCATGGGCCAGCACCGAGGCGATCTCGGAGGTGTCGTTGGCAAGCGCGAGCAGGCCGCGCGTCACGTAGAGCCGGCCATTGGGCAGGGCGAAGGCGTTGACCACCGGCGAGTTCAGGATGGTGATCTCGTAATGGCCGATCTGGCCCTCGCCGGCCTTGGCCAGCCGCTGCACCACCTCGTCGAGCGCGGCGCGGGCCTTGGGCGCGCGGTATTCGCCGCCGAAGGCCGTCAGCAGCCGTTGATGCTCCTGATCCGAGGCGCGCTGGACGGTGTTGATGCGCGGGGCGATGTCGTCGCCCGAGGGCGTCGGCAGCAGCGCGCTCTGGTCGCCGAGGCAGCCGACGAGCAGCAGGCCCGGCAGCACGATGGCCGCCAGCCGCTTCGAATGCCGCGAAAGCGATGTCCGCCAGGGCTCCAGCATATCCTCAGTCGATCAGTTCCAGCGCTGCCCGCGATGTCGCCTCCAGCAGGAGGCCGTCGCGCCCGGACATGACGCCATAGGCTCGCAGGCGTTTACCGCCCAGGCTGCCCGCGGTCCAGCCGGCAGCCTTCAATTCACGCCAAAGCGCGCGCGAGACGACGATCGAGGCAGCCTCCCCGGGACGGCGGGACAAATTCAGATAGGTCCGCTGGGAGCGCTCGCCAACGGAGGCGATCCGACCTTCCAGCATGACGTAACGCCCCTCCTGCGCCTTCACGGCGGCGAGATCATGACCGTCGACGGCCACGAGCTGCGAAGGTTGGAGGGCAGATGTTACCGTTTTCTGAATGGGAGCAGGCGCGCCCTTGCAGGAGGCTGTGGCCGGCTCGGGCAAGGGCAGGGCCGCGCCGCTGCGTTGCAGGGCGGTGGAAAGCTCCAGCGGCTCGCGAGCAGCCCCCTCGGGCGGGATGAAGAGCTTCGCGGGCCAGCGCCCCCAGCGGTCCGGCTCGCCCAGGACGGCGAGATCAAGGGCCCGATCGAGGAAGGGCTGGAGCCCGGCGCGGAAGCGCGCGGCTTCGTCGAGGTCCTGGCGCGGCGCCAGCCCGACCAGCCGCAGGGCGCGGCCATCGCTCAGGACCGGGTCACCGGCGGCGTTGATGCCGGTCAGCCGCGCTGCTGTCGTCTCGGCCCTGGGTTCGGCGCAGGCGGGCGCCGCCTGCACCGGCGCGCCGGGCAAGACCGCGATCATGACAGTTGCAAGAAGGGACTTCACCCGCATCGCGATTATGCTACACGACGTTTTGTGCGTCCCGGTAGCTCAGCAGGATAGAGCAACGGTTTCCTAAACCGTAGGTCAGGGGTTCGAATCCCTTCCGGGACGCCATTCGACAGTTCGCATGAGAGCGGCCACGTTGTTCTCCAGCGTCTCGTCAAGGCGCCGGCCATTCCGGATTCCCCTTCTCGGCGCGGTGCTTTAAGCAACGTTCATGGAGAACGTGACGCCGCAAGAACTCTTCATCCATGTCCGCATCGTCATGGGCATGGTCATCGGCCTCGGTATCACCCGGATGCTGGCCGGCATTGCCGGCTTCATCCAGCATCCCGGCCGCCACCGCGTCTCGTTGCTGCACATGCTCTGGGTCGGCTCGATCCTGCTGGAGCTGGTGCTGTTCTGGTGGTGGGAGTTCGGGCTCTCGCGCATTCCGGGCTGGAGCTTCGGCATCTACCTGTTCCTGATCGGCTATGCCGTGGTCCTCTATCTGCTCTCGGCGCTGCTCTTTCCGGACAACATCTCGGAATACGCCGGCTACGAGGATTTCTTCATCAGGCGCCGGCGCTGGTTCTTCGGCCTGATGGCGGCGGCGTTCCTGCTCGACATCGTCGACACGCTGATCAAGGGCAGCGAGCACTGGAGCCAGCTCAGCGGCGACTATCTCATCCAGGTCCCGATCGGGCTGCTGCTATGCCTCGTCGCCTTCGTTTCCGCGCGGCGCTCGGTCCAGATCGCGCTGGCATCCGTGCACATCGGCTATCAGGCTTACTGGATCGGGCGCGTCGTCTACACGATGGGCTGACGCCGCGCGAACAGGTTCAGCGCTCGGCGAAGGGCGCGAAATGCCTGGCGACCTGCCGGTAGACGCCCTGCTTGAACGGGATGATCAGCTCCGGCGTCTCGTCGAGCCGCGCCCAGCGCCAGGCGTCGAACTCGGCCTTGTGGCCGCCGGCCGGGGTGAGGATGTTGATCTCGTCATCGGCGCCGACGAAGCGGAAGGCGAACCATTTCTGCGTCTGGCCGCGCCAGCGGCCTTTCCAGGCCTCCTTGCCGATATCGCCGGGCAAATCGTAGGTCAGCCAACCCGGTGCCTCGGCGAGCAGCTCGACGGAGGTGACGTTGGTTTCCTCCATGAGCTCGCGGCGGGCGGCCTCCAGCGGGGTTTCGCCCTTGTCGATCCCGCCCTGCGGCATCTGCCAGGCATGGCCCGGCGCGACATGCTCGCGCTTCGTCTTGTCGGCGCGCCGGCCGATGAAGACGAGCCCCTCGGCATTGAACAAGGCGAGCCCGACGCAGGGACGATAACCTTCGGGGGCGGTCTCGGTCATCGCTGCGATCCGGTGGAGAGTGATCCGGTGGTCTTGGGGCTGCGGAAGCCGCGCGCGGCGCTGACGGGGACGAGCGCGATCTTCTTGGCTTCCAACGATTGGGCCCAGCGATTGATCCGCTCGATCGAGACCGGCAGGGCGCTGGCCGAGGCGACGACGATGCCCTGATCGCGCGCCAGCGCTTCCAGCGCCGCGAGTTCCTTGTCGATGACGTCGGCGCGGGTGACGGAATCGATGACCCGGTCGATCTTCAAGGCGGGGATCTGGGCGCGCGTGGCGGAGGCGGCCAGCAGGCTGCGCGGCGAAGAACCGTCGTCGACGACCATCAGGCCGCGGCCCGCAAGCTCGCGCAGGATCGGCGACAGGGCGCCCTCATCCGAGGTCAAACGGCCGCCGAGGAAATTGACGATGCCGACATAGCCGGTGAAGCGGCCGAGCGACCAGTGCAGCCTGTCGAGATTGTCCTGCGCCTTGGGGCCGGTCAGCAGCGTATGCGGGCCGGGGTCGTTGTCGGGATAGTCGAAAGGCTCCATCGGCAATTGCAGGAAGACCTCGTGCCCTTCGCCGCGGGCGCGCTGGACTGTGCGTTCGAGCTCGGTGCCATAGGGCGCGAAGGCCAGCGAGACCGGTCCGGGCAGCTTGGCGATGGCATCGGCGGTGCCGTTCTGGCTGATGCCGAGGCCGCCGATGAGCAGGGCGATGCGGCCGGCCGGCTTTGTGGCCGGCTCCGGGCCGAGGGGGCGGGCATAGATCTTCGCAGGCGTCGCGCCGTCGGGGCCTTGCTTCGGCAGCAGGCCGTAGCGGGTGCGTTCGGTGAGGCGGCTGTCGGGGGCGGAGGCAAGCTTGATGGCGCCGGCTTCGTCGGGAACGGTGATGATGATGGCGCCGGGCGCATCTTCGCCGGCGCGCACGACCGTGACGCCGGCGCTGTTCTCGAGCTGCGCAGCGCTCGCCGGCCCGCGCGAAGCGGCAAGAGGCGTATCGTTGCTGGGCGGAATGGAGGAGACGGGTGCCGCCCGCTTTTCGATGGAGGCGACGGCGACGGGCTCGCCGCCTTCTGGGTCGCGGCGGATCGCAGCAACCAGCAGCAGACCGAGGATCACGGTACCGACGCAGGCTGCGGCCGCGGTCGCAGACCAGCGGCCCCACGGCTTGCCGGAGGGCGCGGCTCGATCCTGGCCGAGCGGCCGATTGAGCTCCGTCAGCGGCGTTCCGGCCAAGGTCAGCCGTCCTCAAGGTTGCGACGCGGACCCGAATCAGTGGCCCGCGCGCTAGTCTTGTCGCCTAAGAAGCCCGCCGTCGAGCCCGAAGGCTCCCCTGTAGGCTCAGTTCGGCTGCTTCGGGGCTTCCGGGGCGGCGGGGGCCGCAGCGGTCGGAGCCGGGTCGGCCGCCGGCTTTTCGGCCGGTGCGGCAGCGTCCTTCTTGACGCCACGCAGCTGGTTGAAGGCCGCGATCAGCTGGGTGTCCTTGGCCGCGTCGTTCGGGACATAGGAGGCGGAACCGGACTGCTCCTCGCCCTCGCCGGCCTTGAGATGGCCTTTCAGCGCCGCCTCGCCCTTGTTCTCGACGAGCTTGTCCTTGATCTCCTGCGGGATGTCCTGCTGGACCTCGATGTCCGGCGTGATGCCCTTGGCCTGGATCGAGTTGCCCGACGGCGTGTAGTAGCGCGCCGTAGTCAGGCGCAGGCCGCCGTTCGAGCCGAGCGGGATCACGGTCTGGACCGAGCCCTTGCCGAAGGAGCGCGTGCCCATCACGACGGCGCGCTTGTGGTCCTGCAGCGCGCCGGCCACGATCTCGGCCGCCGAGGCGGAGGAGCCGTTGATCAGCACGACGACCGGCTTGCCCTTGGTCAGATCGCCCGACTTCGCGTTGAAGACCTGCGTCTCCTCGGCGTTGCGGCCGCGCGTCGAGACGATCTTGCCGCGATCGAGGAAGGCGTCGGAGACCAGCACGGACTGGTCGAGGCGCCCGCCGCGGTTGTTGCGGAGGTCGATGACGTAGCCCTTGAGCTTGTCGGCGCCGATCTCGTTCGAGAGCTTGTCGATGGCCTTGCGCAGGCCGTCATAGGTCTGCTCGGAGAAGGTGCCGATGCGGATGTAGCCGATGTCGCCCTCGACGCGCTCCTCGACCGCGGGCACGACGATGGTCGAGCGGGTCAGGGTGAATTCGAGCGGCTCGGTCTTGCCCGGCCGCTCGACCTTGAGCGTGACCTGGGTGTTGATCAGCCCGCGCATCTTCTCGACCGCCTGGGTCAGGGACAGGCCCTTCACCTCGGTGCCGTCGATCTGGCGGATGATGTCGTTGGCCAGGATGCCGGCCTTGGAGGCGGGCGTGTCGCGGATCGGCTTGGCGACCTTGAGGACGCCGTCCTCCATCGTCACCTCGATGCCGAGGCCGCCGAACTGGCCACGCATGTCCGTGTCCATGTCGCGGAAGGCCTTGGAGTCCAGATAGGACGAATGCGGATCGAGCGAGGAGACCATGCCGTTGATGGCGGCCTCGATCAGCTTCTGCTCGTCCGGCTTGTCGACATAGTCGGTGCGGATCTTCTCGAAGATGTCACCGAAGAGATTGAGGCTGCGGTAGACCTCCGCCGAGGCGGCGACAGCACTGGTCGAGCTGAGCAGCCTCGTCTGAGTAGCCAGTCCGGTCAGGCCCGCACCCATGATGGCGCCGGCGAGAACGAGGGAAACCTTGCGCATCATCCGCGAACCTTTTCGCCTTGCAATTTCGTCCACCACGGGCTCGGGTCGACCGAAACGCCGTCTTTCCTGAATTCGATATACAGGACCGGCTGGCCGGTTCCCACTCCTACTGTCGTCGCGGCAGCTTCCGATGTTTCGCCCATCATCGCAACCGGCTCTCCCGCCAGCACGAACTGATTGAGCGCGACATCGATCCGCTGCATGCCGGCAAGCAATATGTAGTATCCCCCCCCAGCGTTCAGGATCAAGAGTTGCCCGAACGAACGGAACGGCCCCGCATAAACCACCCAAGCGTCTGAAGGCGCCGAAACTAGGGCATTGGGCCGGGTCTCGAGCGAAATTCCGCGAATTGTGCCGCCGGCACCGTCGGGATCGCCGAAACCACGCAATCGTGATCCCGCGACAGGCAGCGCGAGCAGCCCCCTGGCATCGCCGAAGGCGATCTTCGGGGCGAGACGGGCCGGGTCCTTGAAGGCGAGCGCCGTCATGCGCTCGCGCTGCTCGCGGGTCTCCTGCTCGATCGCCTGGCGCGCGGCGTCGGCCGCCCTGTTGGCGACCGAGATCTCCTTCTCGATCTTCTCGACGAAATCGCGCATCGACCGGGCCTGGCCGGCGAGCTCGCTGCCCAGCGCGCGCTGGGCCTCGACATCCTTCGCCGCCGAGGTCTCGCGCTCGCGTCTTGCCTCGATCAGGGAGGCCAGGCGCTGGCGTTCGCCCGCGAGCTGCTGCATCTCCTCGCCGATCTTGATCTTCTCGGTGGCGATGCCGTCGCGCAGCCGCACCAGCTCGCCGAGATCGGTCGCGAGGATCTCGATCTCCTGGCGCAGATCGGGGACGACGGCGCCGAGCAGCATCGAGGCCCGCACCGCTTCGAGGATATCCTCGGGGCGCACCAGCACAGCCGGCGGCGGGCTTCGCCCGATGCGTTGCAGCGCTGCCAGCACCTCGGCGATCAGGCCGCGCCGGCCCTCGAGCGAGCGGCGAATCGCGGTCTCGCTGGATTGCAGCAAGGCGAGGCGCTTCTCCAGCGCGCCCAGCCGCTCCTCGCCGGCCTGCGTCCTTGCGGTGGTGTCGAGCAGGGCCTTGTTGAGCGCGGCACGGTCGGCGCGGATCGCGGCGATCTCCTTCTCCAGACCGGCGCGGGCCTCGGTATTGCCGGCGAGGCGCTGTTCGATCGCCTTGACCTCGGCTTCGCGCGCCTGCTTCTCCACAAGCTTCTGCATCGCCTCACGGGCGAGAGCGTCCGGATCCGGCGCGTTGCCCTGTGCGAGGGCCGGCGTGCCGAGCAATGCCACGGCCAGCAGGGCGGCGAGGCCCGGACGGCCCAGCCCGGAGCGAATCAGCAGGGCGGCAAGGTTCATGCGCGATGATAGGGGTGTCCGGCGATGATCGTCATCGCCCGATAGAGCTGTTCGAGCACGAGCGCCCGCACGATCTGGTGCGGGATCGTCAGGGCGCCGAAGGCCAGGGTGATGTCGGCCTTGTCGCGGATCTCCTCGCTCAGCCCGTCGGCACCGCCGATCACGAGGCTGGCATGGCCGACGCCTGAATCGCGGGCGGCGGCGATGCGGCTGGCGAAGGCGTCGCTGCCGAGAGGGCGGCCGCGCTCGTCGAGGGCGATCAGCAGGCCGCGCTGCGCCTTGCCGAGGATGGCTTGCGCCTCCTCGCGCTTGCGCTCGTCAGGGCGCCGGCCCCGGCCCTCGGTGATCTCGACGATGTCGGGACCGCTCAGGCCGATGCCCCGGCCGAGCGCGACGCCGCGCTCGCGGTAGCGCTCGCAGAGCTCCCGCTCCGGCCCATCCTTGAGCCGGCCGACGGCGATGACTGCGAGCCGCATCCGAGAACGGCGTCAGCTATCGAGGCGTTCGTTCGGCCGGTCGGTGCCCCACATCTTCTCGAGATTGTAGAACTGGCGCACTTCGGGCCGGAAGACGTGGATGATGATGTCGCCGGTATCGATCAGCACCCAGTCGCAGGCAGGCATGCCCTCGACGTTGGGCGCGGGGAGGCCCGAGCCCTTCAGGGCTTCGATCAGCGCGTCGGAGATGGCGGCGACATGGCGGTTGACGTTGCCCGAGGCGATGATCATCGCGTCGGCCAGAGATGTCTTGCCAACGAGGTCGATCACCGTGATGTCCTCAGCCTTCATGTCTTCGAGGACACGTTGCGCGAGGGCGATGCTATCGGCAGAGGGGTTGTCTGCGATAGCGGCCTGGGGAAGCGGCATCGGCTCGGCTTCACCAAGGGTTTGACGGTTCAGTGACGTATCCTCTCGAACGCGACGCGCTCTCGGCGCGACGCATTTAAAATAGGCCAAAAGGCCCCGGAATTCAATCGCGGCCAGCCTGACGGCGCAGCATGGTCGAAGACAGCGCCGAGCGCTTGCCGTGCAGGAAAACCCAGGCAGGGGGTCGCGTGCGCGGCAGGCTCGCCGCCTGATTCTCCGGAATGCGCCAGCGCGACAGCCAGTTGGCGGCGGGCGAGGCCATGGCGCTGTGGGTCGAACCCGGCCGGTCGATGATGGCGATCGGCGTCATCCGGGCGATCGTCCGCCACTCGGCCCAGCGATGGAAGCCGGCGAGATTGTCGGAGCCCATGATCCAGACGAAGTTGACGCCCGGGCAGCGCCGCTTCAGCGCGCGCAGCGTGTCGGCGGTATAGCGGGTGCGCAGCATCGCCTCGATGCCGGTGACCTGGATGCGGGCATGGTTGGCGACGCCGCGAGCCTGCCTTATGCGCTCGGCTAGCGGCGGCAATTTCGCATTGTCCTTCAGCGGGTTGCCCGGCGTGACCAGCCACCAGACACGGTCGAGCTGGAGCCGGCGCAGCGCGGTCAGGCTGGCGAGCCGGTGGCCGTCATGGGCGGGGTTGAAGCTGCCGCCGAACAGGCCGATGCACAGCCCCGGCGCATGGGGCGGCAGGCGCAGATGCTCGTTCGTCATCCCAGATGCATCGGCTCAGGGACGAATCTGGCCCGCGCCATGGACGCGGTACTTGAAGGAGCAGAGCTGTTCGACGCCGACCGGGCCGCGCGCATGCATGCGGCCGGTGGCGATGCCGATCTCGGCGCCGAAGCCGAACTCGCCGCCATCTGCGAACTGGGTCGAAGCGTTGTGGATGACGATGGCGGAATCGACCTCGGCGAGGAAGCGGGCGGCGGCGGCCTCGTCGGCGGTGACGATAGCATCGGTATGGTGCGAGCCGTAGCGCTCGATATGGTCGATGGCGGCATCGAGCCCGGCGACGGTCTTCACCGCGATGATCCGGTCGAGATATTCGGTCGACCAGTCCTCTTCGCTCGCGGGCGTCACGCGCGCGTGCACAGAAAGAGAGGCGGCATCGCCACGCACCGCGCAGCCGGCTTCGAGCAGCGCGGCGACGAGCGGCGCGAGATGGGTTCCGGCACAGGCCTCGTCGACCAGCAGCGTCTCGGCTGCGCCACAGACGCCGGTGCGGCGCAGCTTGGCGTTGAGCAGGATGTCACGGGCCATGGCGAGATCGGCTTGCGCATGGACATAGACATGGCAGTTGCCGTCGAGATGGGCGAAGACCGGCACGCGCGCCTCGCTCTGGACGCGGGCGACGAGGCTTTTCCCCCCGCGCGGCACGACGACATCGACGTTTCCGCTCAAGCCTGCGAGGATTTCACCGACGGCGGCGCGGTCCCGCGTCGGCACCAGCTGGATCGCGTCGGCCGGCAGGTCGGCCGCCTCCAGCCCCTCGCGCATGGCGGCGGCGATCTCGGTCGAGGAGCGGAAGGAATCAGAACCGGCGCGCAGGATCGCGGCGTTGCCGCTCTTCAGGCACAGCGCTCCGGCATCGGCGGTGACATTGGGCCGGCTCTCGAAGATCACGGCGATGATGCCGAGCGGCGTGGCGACGCGCTCGAAGCGCAGGCCGTTGGGCCGCGTCCATTCCGCCAGCACCCGGCCGAGCGGGTCGGGCAGGCCGGCGACGTCGGCGACGGCATCGGCGATGGCGGCGAGGCGCTTCTCGTCGAGGGCGAGGCGATCCATGAAGGAGCCGCTCAGGCCGGCCGCCTTGCCGTCGGCGAGGTCCTGCGCATTGGCGGCGAGGATGCGGGCGCTGCGGGCGCGCAGTGCATCGGCCATGGCGATGAGGGCGGCGTTGCGTTGCGCGGCCGGGGCGAGGGCGATCCGGCGCGCGGCGGCGCGGGCGCGCCGGCCGATCTCATGCATGACGAGCCCGACATCGTCGGCCCCGTTCGTCGCGATGATGCGCAATGCGCTGTCGCCCGTCATGTCATCCAGCCCAAAAACCCGTTCGCCAAAGCCTGTCCGAAAGGAAGCTTAGCCCAGCCCGAGCGCCATGTCGTCCCGGTGGATCATCTCGGCGCGGCCGGGATAGCCGAGCACCGCCTCGATGTCGCGCGAGGCCTTGCCGAGAACGAGCGCCGCCTCGGCTGCGTCGTAGGCGACGAGGCCGCGCCCAAGCAATTGCCCGTCCGCATCGCGGATCAGCACGGCATCGCCGCGCGCGAACTCGCCCTCGATGCGGCTGACGCCGACCGGCAGCAGGCTGGCTCCTCCACGCAGCGCGCGGGCCGCGCCGGCATCGACATGCAGCGTGCCGCGCGGCTCCAGCGTGCCGGCGATCCAGGTCTTGCGCGCGGTGGCGGGCGTCGATGCCGTCAGAAACCAGGTGCAGCGGCCGCCCGCGGCCACGGCGGCGAGCGGATTCTTGCCGCGCCCATCGGCGATCAGCATATGCGTGCCGCCGACGACGGCGATCTTGCCGGCCTCGATCTTGGTGCGCATGCCGCCGCGCGAGAGCTCGGAGGCCGCGCCCCCGGCCATGGCGTCGATCTCGGGCGTGATCCGCTCGACGACGGGGATGTGCCGGGCGGACGGGTCCTTCGCGGGCGGGGCGGTATAGAGCCCGTCGATGTCGGAGAAGAGCACGAGCAGATCGGCGCCCGCCATGGTAGCGACGCGGGCGGCAAGCCGGTCGTTGTCGCCATAGCGGATCTCGGTGGTGGCAACGGTGTCGTTCTCGTTGATGACGGGGATGGCGCGCAGATCGAGCAGGCGGCCGAGCGTGGCGCGCGCGTTGAGATAGCGGCGCCGTTCCTCGGTGTCGGCCAGCGTCAGCAGGATCTGCCCGGCGGTCAGCCCGTGGGCGGCGAGCGCCTCGGCCCAGTTGCGGGCGAGCGCGATCTGGCCGACGGCGGCGGCGGCCTGGCTCTCCTCCAGCCGGAGCGGGCCCGAGGGCAGGTTGAGCACGGTGCGGCCGAGCGCGATGGCGCCGGACGATACGACAAGCACGTCGGCGCCGCGCTGATGCAGCTCGGCCAGGTCTTCGGCCAATGCGGCGAGCCAGGCATGGCGCAAACGGCCACGGGCCCGGTCGACCAGCAGGCTGGAGCCGACCTTCACGACGATGCGGCGGAAATCGGAAAGCGAGGGCGTCTTCACGGGATACACGATGGGTTGCAGCGGGCCACCTGCCTGTTGGCGAAAACGGCGCGCTTGTAAAGACGTGGTTGCCACGGCAATTGCGCGGGATGCCGGAGGCTGGCCGGATTGACAGCGGGAAACCTGGCCCCCATATCCGAGGGCGCCCCGCTCGGCTTCGTTCCGCGCTGTCCACGCCTTCTTTATGGGCAGTCGTCGGTCTACACCGGCTCGATAAGCGCTGGATGCGGGGCTGCCGCGCGTCGATTTCGATACCAATCCTTCGCGATCTGGATTATTTCGCCCGCGCGGGCCGAAAATCGTCCGTAACAACCCGAGAGAAGATCACCCTTGAAGAACCCGAACGACCGCAGCTTCACCGACCGCCAGTCCAATTCCGCCAAAGCCAAGCAGGCTCTGCTCGAGCGCTTCAAGGCGCGGCCGAAGGCCGACGACCCGGTCATGATGCAGCGACGCGCGGAACGGGAAGCCATCGCCGGGGCCCGCGCCGAGCGCGAAGCCGAGAAGGCGAAGATCCGGGCCGAGAATGAACGTCTCGAGGCGCTCGAGCGTGCGCGTATCGAGGAAGAGAAGCGCCAGGAAGAAATCGCCCGCGAAGTCGCCCGCAAAGCGGAGCAGGCCAAGCGCGATGCCGAGCGTCCGCGCAAGGTGCTGCTCGAAGCCGTGCAGTACATGCAGCTGCGCACGGCCGGCAAGCGCCGCTGACGCGCTTTGCGTTCGGCTGGTCACAGCCGGGTGCCGGAATTCGCGCAAAATCATAGGTCGATCTGGGGCGCCGCGGGCGCCCCTTTTCATATCCGCCGCATATAAAGCTCGCGCGCGACCCCTTCACGCGCCGAAAAGCGCCTCTTGCCTATCGGCAAAATGAATTCACCGGATTAGTCTCTCGCCGATTGAACCTTTTCCCGCCTCGCCGCGACCAATTCATGCGAGCCGGAATGCTGGGTCTTCGAGGGGCGATGCATACGGAATCGGACGAGGATCTCGTCAAGCGGATCGCTTCGGGCGACCGGCTCGCGATGAAGGTGCTGTTTTCGCGGCACCAGGTGCGGGTCTACCGTTTCGTGCTGCGGCTTGTCCGCGACGAGACGCTTGCCGAGGATGTGATCAGTGACGTGTTCATGGATCTCTGGCGACAGGCGGATCGCTTCGAGGCTCGCGCCTCCGTCGCGACCTGGCTGCTCGCCATCGCCCGGAACAAGGCGTGGTCGCTTCTGCGCAAGCGCCGCGATGCCGAGCTGGACGAGGATTACGCCGGCACCATCGAGGACGAGTCCGATGGGCCGGAAATCGTGCTGCAGAAGCAGGACAAGGGGCTGGCGATCCGCGCCTGCCTCGAACGCCTTTCTGCCGACCACCGCGAGGTCATCGACCTCGTCTACTACCACGAGACCTCCGTCGAGGAGGTCGCGCGGATCGTCGGCATTCCCGAGAACACCGTCAAAACCCGGCTTTTCCATGCCCGCAAGAAGCTGGGCGAGATGCTCAAGGCCGCCGGTATCGACCGTGGCTGGCCCTGAGACGACCGGAATCATGAACCGGGGCAGAGCCGCCGGAGGAGTGGCGTGATGAGCGACAGCATCGCAAGCGATCCGAAGCGCCGGGAGCTCGAGGAGCTGCTGCCCTTCTATGCCAATGGCCGGATTTCGGATGCCGACAAGCGCCGCCTCGAAGCGGCTCTCGCCGGCGATGCCGAGCTGACGGCGCGGCTCGACATCATCCGCGACGATATGGCCGAGACCGTGCTGCTCAATGAAAGCCTGGGCGCCCCGTCGCCCCGGGCGCTCGAGAAGCTGATGGCCGAGATCGAGACGGTCCCCCGTCAGGCGCCGCTGTTGACGCGGGCCAAGGACGGCTTTGGCCAGAGCTTCCTGGGCTGGCTCGGCGGCCTGCTGGCGGCACAGCCGCAGCGCCGGCTCGCCTATGCCGGCGCGGCCGCGATCGCGCTGATCCTGCTGCAAGGCGTTGCCATCACCGGCCTTGCCCTGCGCGAAGGCGCCGGCTTCCAGACCTCGTCGGCGCCGGGCGCACAGACCTCGGAGCGCTATGTGCTGCTGAGCTTTTCGCCGGATGCCAAGGCGGGCGAGATCGCCTCCTTCTTCAAGCGCTTCGACGCCTCGGTCGTCGATGGGCCGCGCGCCAACGGCTTCTTCAAGGTGCGCGTCGGCGACGCATCGCTGTCATCGGCCCAGGTCGATGCCATCGCCGCGCGGATGAAGAGCGAGAGCGCGATCATCTCCTTCGTCGCACCCGCACCGTGATCGTGCTGGCGCCGCCCGAGGGCGCCATGGCATGATGTGTCCGCCGCAGGAGGGCCAGGCCATGCTGCAATCCGGTTTCGCTCGCAGGACGGTGCCGATGCGGCGCCTTGCCGGGGCCGCATTGCTGGCATGGGGCGTCGCTTTCGTGCCGGCTGCCGCGCTGGCCCAGGCTCCCGCTGCCGGAAGTTCGGCCTCCGACAAGCGTGTCGCTCCGGCGACGGCACCTCAGCCGCCGCCTGCCGCCAATCCCCCCAATCGCTCGATGCGCGTGCCGCCGGGGTCCTGGATGCAACCGCGCCAGCAGCGCGCCATCGTGCCGGCGCTGGACGAGACCCGCTTCGTTCCCGACGAGGTGCTGTTCGAGCTCGCGCCCGATGCCGAGGCCGACGCCGTGCTGCGCCGCTACGGCGCGACGCTGATCGCCCGCCAGCGGTTTGAGCTTGCCGGCGTCACCATCATCCGCGCCAAGCTTGAAGCCGGCCGCGACCTGCGGGCCGTGCTGACGCAGATGGGCGACGACAGCAGCATCGCCGGCGCGCAGCCCAATTTCCTGTTCGATTTGCAGCAGGGCTCGCAGTCCAGCCCCGGCACCCCGGCCGTTCCGGCCGTTCCGGCCTCTCCGGCGACGGCGTCCTCCGATGCGAGCACCCCGTCGGCGCCTCCCGCGCTGCGGCTTGGCGAGCCGACGACGGCGGCGCGTAGCGGCGCGGCGGTGCGCCGTGTGCTGCCGCCGCAATATGTCGTCGACAAGCTGCGCCTCGGCGAGGCGCGCAAGCTCGCGCTGGGGCGCGGCATCCGGGTCGGGATGATCGATTCCGGCGTCGACATGGACCATCCCGAGATCAGCGGGTCGGTCGTCGGTTATCTCGATGCCGTCGACGGGCTGGCGACGCCGCACGCCCATGGCACCTCGATGGCGACCGCCATCGTCGCCCATGGCGAATTGCAGGGCATCGCGCCGGCCGCCCGGCTGCTCGTCGCCCGTGCCTTCGGCGGGACGCAGGCGACCTCCGCCAACGGCAAGTCCTTCCAGATCCTGACGGCGCTGGAATGGGTGGTCCAGCAGCGCGCGAAGGTGGTCAATCTCAGCTTCGCCGGCCCGCAGGACCGCCTGCTCTCGAAGGCGCTTGCCGGGGCGAAGGAGCGCGGCGTCGTCACGGTCGCCGCGGCGGGCAATGGCGGCAGCCGCGCCGCGCCACTCTATCCCGGTGCCGATCCCAGCGTCATCGCCGTGACGGCGACCGATGCCGACGACAAGGTCTTCGCCGACGCCAATCGCGGCAGCTACATCGCCTTGGCCGCGCCGGGTGTCGATGTGCTGACGGCGGAGCCCGCAGGCCGGTACGCCTTCACCTCGGGCACCTCGATCGCAGCCGCGCATGTCTCAGGGCTGGTAGCGCTGCTGCTCGAAAAGCAGCCCGAACTCGACCCTGACAGCGCCCGCCGCATCCTCGGCGAAAGTGCGAGCGATCTCGGCTCGAAGGGGCGCGACCCCGTCTTCGGCGCCGGACGGATCGATCCGGCGGCGGCGCTGGCGCGGGTGCTGCCGGTCGCGACGGCCCGGCCCTGATCTGCGACGGGCTTGACCTGCGCCGTCGCATCGGCCTCATGGCGCGATGCCGCGCCCGAAACTCCTCTTCGTCGCCACCGAGGACTGGTTCTTCGCCTCGCATTTCCTGCCGATGGCGCGGGCGGCGCGTGAGCTCGGCTTCGACGTCGCGGTCATCGCGCGCGAGCGCAACCATCGGCGCATCATCGAAGCGACGGGCGCGCGCCTGATCGCGCTGGAAGCGGAGCGGCGCAGCCTCGATCCGCGCGCGCTGTTCAGGCAGATCACGGCGCTCAAGGCTCTGATCGCGGCGGAAAAGCCCGATATCCTGCATTGCATCGCGCTGAAGCCGATCGCGCTCGCCGGCCTCGCCGGCAAGCTCGCGGGCATCGACAGGCGCGTTTATGCTCTAACGGGGCTCGGTTTCCTCGGCGCGAAGCAGGGCGTGCTCGCCGCCGCTGCCCGCTTCGCCGCGATCGTCTGGTTGCGCGGCGCGATCGACGGGCCGCAGGTCCGCTTCCTGTTCGAGAATCCCGACGATCCCGTCACGCTCGGCCTCGATCCGCAGGATGCCGCGAAGGTTGCGCTGGTCGGCGGGGCCGGTGTCGATCCGCTGATCCTGATGCCGTCGCCGATGCCGAACGCGCCGCCGCTCAAGGTTGCGCTGGTGGCACGCATGCTCTGGTCGAAGGGCGTCGATCTCGCGGTCGAGGCGGTCAGACTCGCCCGCACTGAGGGCGCGAAGGTCACGCTCACCATTCATGGCGCGCCCGACCCGTCCAACCCGAAGGCCATTCCCGAGGCGACGCTGAAGGAATGGGCGGCGCGGCCCGGAATCACCTGGGCCGGTCCGACGCGCGATATCGAGGCGGTCTGGAAGGCGCATCACCTCTGCATCCTGCCGTCGCGCGGCGGGGAGGGGCTGCCGCGCACGATCCTGGAAGCAGCCGCCTGCGGCCGGCCGATCCTGACGACGGATGTCCCGGGCTGCCGCAGCTTCGTCCGCGAAGGGCAGGACGGCATGGTCGTACCCGTCGACGATGCCGCCGCACTCGCCAAGGCGCTCACGGTCTTCGCCCGCGCTCCCGGACTGGCGGAGCGCATGGGGGCGAACGCCCGCGCGCGCCTGCTCGACGGCCACACCGAGCGCGACGTGATGAATGCGGTGAAGGCGCTCTATCAGGGGCTCCTCGCCGCGCCCGCCGCGGACAAGGTCGCATGAGCGACGCGAGTGCTCCGCTTGACCGCGAGACGTTCATCCTCACGCATACGCGGCTGATGCCCGTGCCCTATGCGCCGGAGATCGCGCTGCATGTCGCCGAGGAGGCGACCGAGCTCTGGCAGAAGACCGAGGACGAACTCGCGGTCATCGGGCTGCCGCCGCCGTTCTGGGCCTTTGCCTGGGCCGGCGGGCAGGCCCTCGCCCGCTATCTGCTCGACCATCCGCAGGTCGTCGCGGGCCGGCATGTGCTCGATTTCGCCTCCGGCTCCGGGCTGGTGGCGATCGCCGCGGCGAAATCGGGCGCAGGCCGGGTAGAAGCCTGCGATATCGACGCCTTCGCCGGTGCCGCGATCGGCATCAACGCGCGCGCCAACGGGGTCGCGATCCTGCCCCGCGTCGACGACCTCGTCGGCCGCGACGAGGGCTGGGATATCATCTGCGCGGGCGACGTCTGCTACGAGCGCGAGATGGCCGAGCGCGTCATTGGCTGGCTCGCTGCCCTGTCGGCGCGCGGCGCGACGGTGCTGATCGGCGATCCCGGTCGCAGTTACCTTCCGAGGGGACGATTGGAAGCCGTCGCCACCTATGAGGTGCCGGTGACGCGCGCCCTGGAGGACGCCGAGATCAAGCGCAGCTCGGTCTGGCGCCTGGCGGGCTGAGGGCGCGGCGCTCAGGCTGCGCGCCGTCGTGACGGACCGGAACCGGGCTGCGGCTCCGTGCGGAAAGCCGCGACGAGATGGTTGAGCTGTCCGATCTGGTTGAGCAGCGTCCGCGCCGAGGCGGCGCTTTGCTCGGCCAGCGCCGCATTCTGCTGGGTGATCTCGTCCATATGGCTGACGGTCTGGCTCATCTCGTCGATGCCGGTGGCCTGCTCGCCGGCTGCCGAGGCGATCTCGTCGACCGTGCTCGAAACCTTGGCGGAGGCGGCGACGATCCGGTCGAGCGTCTTGCCGGCCTGCCGCACCAGCTTGACCCCCTCGGCGATTTCCGAGTCGGAGGATGAGATCAGGCCGGTGATGTCCTTGGCGGCGCTGGCCGAGCGCTGGGCCAGCGCGCGCACCTCGGCGGCGACCACCGCGAAGCTGCGCCCCGCATCGCCGGCTCGCGCCGCCTCGACGGCGGCGTTGAGCGCGAGCAGGTTGGTCTGGAAGGCGATGTCGTCGATCAGGTCGGTGATCTCCGAGATCCGCTTCGAAGCGCCCTCGATCCGGGCCATGGCCTCGACCGCTTCCCTGACCACGTCGCCGCCGGTGCGGGCGACGTCGGCGGCCTCGTCCGCGAGCGCGACGGATTCGCGCGAGGCCTGCGAGGAGGTCTTGACCGAGGCTGCGAGCTGCTCGGTGGTCGCAGCGCTTTCCTCCAGCGCCGAGGCCTGCTGCTCGGTGCGCGTCGAAAGGTCCTGCGCGCCGCTGTTGATCTCCTGCGAGGAGGCGGCGATCGCGGCCGAGGTCGCCTTGATGGTCGCCGCCATCTCCTGGAGCCGGGCCATCGCCGCGTTGAAGTGCTCGCGGATCTGCCCGTATTCGGCCGGGATCTCAGCGCTCATGCGGTGGGTCAGGTCGCCTTCGGCTAGCGCCGCCATGCTCTGGCTGACGCAGGCGATGGCCTGGTCGCGCTCGGCCGCCTTGGCCTGCTCGATGGCGCGCGCCTCGGCCTCGGCCTTCAGCCGGGCTTCCTCCGAGGCTTCGAGATAGACCGTGATCGCGTAGTCCATGTCGAGCAGCGCCGCTTTGACGATGGCGCCGATCTCGGCAGCGCGCTCCTCGGCGCCGGGCATGCGCTTGCCGAACGCGTTCTTCGGCCAGCGCGTCTCGATCACGCTGGCGAGCATCTTTTCGAGGATCAGCGCGTAGCCGCCGATATACCAGCGCGGTTCGAGCCCGATCCGGGCATGGACCTTGCCGACCTTGGTGACGGCATCGACGTAATTCGCGTCGAACTGGCCCGTCGCGATGCCGCTCCAGTGCTGGAGCTGACGCTGCTTGGCGTTTTCGATGTGCTGCTCGCTACCGAAGAAAGCCCTCGTCTCCGGGAATTGCCGCATCTGGCCGTAGAAGGCGTCGAGCGCGTCCGGGATGGCGGCGCCCAGGGCGTCGCCGACATTGCGGATGCGCCCTTGCGCTGCGCTGTCGAGGCCGATGAATGCCAGGCGCCTGGCGAGGTGATCCGATGCGGACATGAAACGGAAATCCCAGCTGGGGCCACTGTTCGAGCCCGCCCCGGTCTCGCCGATCAAGGGTTAACGGCCGGTGATGGCCGGTATTGACCTGCATCAATCCGGCTGCGGCCGAGTGCCTCAGCTTTTACCGCCGCCCGCTTCGTATTTGTCGAGGAACGCCTCCACCGGGAGATGGCGGAAATCGTCCAGCCCTTCGCGCAGGCGGGCATGCTCCCAATCCCACCAGCCCAGCGCCTGCAACCTTTCCGCGACATCCTCGGAGAAGCGCCGCCGGACCGGGCGGGCCGGATTGCCGGCGACGATGGTGTAGGCCGGCACGTCCTTGGTGACGACCGCGCCGCCCGCGACCACGGCACCGGTGCCGATGCTGCGCCCGGCCAGCACGATCGCGCCATGGCCGATCCAGACATCGTGGCCGATCGTGACGGCATGGGAGCGCCGCCAGTCGAAGAAGGCGGAATCGTCCTGCGCATCGTCGAAATAGGCGGAGGCGCGATAGGTGAAGTGCGACTGGCTGGCGCGATGCATCGGATGGTTGCCCGGGTTGATCCGCGTCATCGCCGCGATCGAGCAGAATTTGCCGATCGTCGTGTAAATGACATTGGCGTCGTTCACGACATAGGAGTAGTCACCCATCGTCGACTCGACGAAGACGGTGCGGGCGCCGATCTCGGTGTAGCGTCCGAGCGTCGCCTGCCTGACCTGTGCGGTCGGGTCGATCACCGGTTCGAGTCCCAGCTTCTTCGCGGCCATGTCGTCATCCTCTCCTGATATCGCAGCAGCCGCCGCCCTGGCGGGTGCCCTTGTTCTCGTCGTCGGCCCGTCGGGTGCGGGCAAGGACACGTTGATGGATGGCGCGCGGGCGGAATTCGCCGGCGACGGCCGCTTCCGTTTTGCGCGCCGGCTGATCACCCGGCCGGCGATGCTCGGCGCCGAGGATCACGATTCCTGCGACGAGGCCGCTTTCGCAGCCGCCGAAACCCGCGGCGAGATGGCGCTGAGCTGGCGGGCGCATGGCCTGAGCTACGGCATCCCGGCGAGCGAACTCGACGGCATCGCCGACGGAACGGTGGTGATCGCCAACATCTCGCGCGGCACCATCGCGGCTGCGGAGCGGCTCGCGGCGCGTGTCGTCGTGGTCAACATCACCGCCCCGGCGGCCGTTCTGGCGAAGCGGCTGGCGGCGCGCGGGCGCGAAAGCGAGGCCGACATCGCGGCCCGGCTGGCGCGCGAGGCGCCGCTCGAAGCCGAGCACGCGCAGATCGTCACGATCATGAACGATCGCAGTATTGCGGAGGCGACCGGTGACCTGCTGGCGGTGCTGCGCGCGCTCGGCCGCCATGGTTGCTAGCCGAGCTGATAGGAATCGAGCAGCCTGAAACGGGCTTCGCGGCCATCCTGCCGAAACAGCGCGAAGCGGTCGAGCGCGACGGTCCCCGGCGGAACGGCAGCGGCATAGGCCGCCTCCAGCGACTGCCGGATCGGCCCGACCCGCTCCGCCGGCAGCGACCCGGTCAGCGTCATGTGGAAGCGGAAGGCGTCGCCGACATAAGGATAGCCATAGGCTTCGAGATAGGCGCGCTGCGCCGGGGTGAGCGGGCTCTTCAGGCGTCGCGCCCGGTCCGCTTCGGCCAGCGGCGCCCGGAAGGGTTCGAAGGCCTGCACGAGCGCGAAGGCGAAGCGCTGCAGATCCTCGCTCGGCTCCGATGGCGTCAGGGCTATGAACGAGCCGAGCGCCGTCACGGACAGCCCGCTCAGCGTCACGCCGTCGAGGCCGGCAGCGTAGTTGCGGGCGAAGGCGCGCAACTGATCCTCGCTGCGGCCATCGGCCAGTTCGAACGGCGCTTTGAGCGTGGCGTGGAAGCCGTAGCGGCGTGGCTCGTCGGTCAGCGCCGGCCATTCCGATCCGTCGCAGCCGGCGGGAACGGCGAAGGGGATGTCCTCGCCCGTCAGCGCGTCATAGCCCAGCGCCGCGCTGCCGAAGCGCCAGAGCGCGCTGTCGACGGCGGGAGCGTAATAGAGTGCGTAGCGCTGGCGGCTCAAAATGCGCGCTCGCCCTTCGACCAGACCGCCGCGAGGACAGGCGTCGCGCCCAACACCTTGAAGCGGACGAGATCGGCCCGCAGCCCGGTCTTGAGATGGCCGCGATCCCTGAGGCCGAGGATGTCGGCGACTTTCCAGGTCACCATGCCCATGGCCTCGGGCAGCGCGATGCCATGCTCGGCATTGAGCTTGACCACGGCCTGCAGCAGGCTCGCCGGCACATAGTCCGAGGAGAGGCCGTCGAGCAGGCCCTTTTCGGCGAGTTCCGAGACCGAGACGCCGCCGGAATGCGAGCCGCCGCGCACGACGTTGGGGGCGCCTGCGACCGTGGCGAGGCCGTGCTTCTTGGCGGCTGCCGCAGCCTCGACCGTGGTCGGGAATTCGGAGATCACAGCGCCCGAGGCGACGCCTTCCTCGACATGCTCGGGAATCGTGTCGTCATGGGTCGCGAGCGGGATGCCGCGGGCGCGGAAGATATCGACCACCGCCTGCCAGTTCCGGGCGACGTTGGCGGCGCCTTCGCGCTGGCGGACCTCGACGTCCTCCTCGAATTCCGCGACCGTCTTGCCGTTGCCGACCGCATAGATCTTGAGGTGCTGGAGATCGCGCCACTGGCGCTGGCCCGGCGTGTGGTCCATCAGCGACACCAGCTGGACCAGCTCGTCGTCCTGGTAGGGTGCGATGTCTTCCAGCAGCTGCGGGCTCGTCAGTTCGCAGCGCATATGGATGCGGTGGTCGATGCGGAAGACGTTCTCGCTCTTGCCATAGGCCAGCGACTTCATCACGTCGGCGAAGATGTCCTTGCGGTAGTCCTTGGCCGAGAAGGGCGTGCCGGCGCAGACCGCATTATAGACGGTGGTGACGCCGGCCGCCGCCATCTGCGCGTCATGGACCAGCGCCGCCGCCAGCCCGTTCGGCCAGAAGACCTTGGGGCGCGGCATGAAGTGCTTTTCCATGTTGTCGGTGTGCATCTCGACAAGGCCGGGCGCGACATAGTCGCCGCCTGCGTCGATGGCGTTAGGCAGGGATGAGCTGCCCTGATCGACAGATGTGATGCCGGTCTCGTCGAAGGCAATGGTGCCGGTGACGACCTCGTTCTCGAGGATCAGTCTGGCGTTGGTGAGAACGGTTTGCATCGTCAGGCCTTCCGGAAATCGGTGATGTCGAGATAGCGCGTCGCGACGCGTTCGCGAACCGCCTCGTCGTGGAAGATGCCGACGATGGCGGAACCGGTGGCGCGCGCCTCCGAGATGAGTTCGACGACGACGTCGCGATTGTTGGCGTCGAGCGAGGCTGTCGGCTCGTCGATCAGCATGATTGGCGAGGGGTCGACGAAGGAGCGGGCGATGTTGACGCGCTGCTGCTCGCCGCCGGAGAAGGTGGCGGGCGCGATGCTCCACAGCCGCTCGGGCAGGTTGAGGCGGGCGAGCATCGCCTTGGCCTTCTCCGTTGCGACCTCGGGAGCGGCGCCGCGCGCCAGCAGCGGATCGCGGACGATATCGAGCGTCGAGACGCGCGGAATGACACGCAGGAACTGCGAGACGAAGCCGAGCGTGCGGCGGCGGACGTCGAGCACGGTGCGCGGCACGGCGGCGACGATGTCGACGAGACGGCCGGCATGGGTAACGCGGATGCTGCCCGCCGTCGGCCTGTAGTTGCCGTAGAGGATGCGCAGCAGGCTCGATTTGCCGGCGCCGGACGCACCCGCCAGCACCAGCGCCTCGCCGGCCTCGACGCTGAAATTGACGTTGTCGAAGACAGGCAGCCGGGCTCCGCCCTGGTTGTGCAGGGTGAAGGTCTTGGCGACGTTCTCGACCTGAATCATCGTGGTCATGGTGTCAGTGCCTTGTGCCGACGAGGTGACGAGGATGTGACGGGACCTCCGCCGTCATTCCGGGGCGCGCCGCAGGCGCGAGTCCGGAACCCAGAACCGATGCCGATTGTCTTTCTACGCGACGCAGCCGCGCGGCTTTCTCCGCCATCGCATCGGTTCTGGGTTCCGGGCTCATCGCTACGCGATGCCCCGGAATGACGGTGGTGGTTCCCTCACACACTCAGCACCGCCGAGGTGAGAAGCTGCGTATAGGCGTGGTGCGGATCGTCCAGCACCTGGTCGGTCAGGCCCTGCTCGACGACACGGCCGTCCTTCATCACCATCAGCCGGTCGGTCAAGAGGCGGGCGACGGCGAGGTCGTGGGTGACGATGATCGCGGCCAGCCCGAGATCGCGCACCAGCACGCGCAGCAGGTCGAGCAGGCGCGCCTGCACGGAGACATCGAGGCCGCCGGTCGGCTCGTCCATGAAGACGAGGCGCGGCCCGGAGACCAGCACGCGGGCGATCTGCAGGCGCTGCTGCATGCCGCCTGAGAACTGGCGCGGACGGTCGTCGATACGGGCGCCGGCAATCTCGACGCGGCTGAGCCAGTCGAGCGCACGCTCGCGGATCTGGCCGTAGTGGCGGTCGCCGCGATCCATCAGGCGCTCGCCGACATTGCCGCCGGCGGTGACGTCCATGCGCAGGCCGTCGCGCGGATTCTGGTGGACGATGCCCCAGGCGGTGCGCATCAGGCGGCGGCGCTCCTGCTCGGAGACTGAATAGATGTCGAGCGGCTCTGCGCCGCCCCGGAACAGCACTTCGCCCTCATCGGGCTTGTCGATGCCGGCGAGGCAGCGCAGCAGGGTCGACTTGCCCGAGCCGGATTCGCCGACGATGCCCAGCACCTCGCCCGGCCAGAGATCGAAGGAGACATCGGCGCAGCCGATGCGCTCGCCATAGAAACGGCTGACGCCGTTGACCGAGAGCAGGGGTGCCGGTTCGAGAGCGGCTTCGGGGAGCGTGACGTGAAGGGTCATGATGCAGCTCCGGATTTTACATCCGCGCCGTCATCCCGGGCGGAGCGAAGCGCAGACCCGGGATCCATGCCGGAGCGCTGATCGGTGGGGTTCAGGCATGGGTCCCGGGTCTCCCTTCGGTCGCCCGGGACGACCTCGGAGCCTGAAACAAGCCCGCTTGCCGCCGCATCGCCCAGCATCGCGCCCCGATGCCCTTCGGCCCGGCGCGTCTCGCAGTAATGGCTGTCGGAGCAGACGAACATGCGCCCACCCTGGTCGTCGATGACGACCTCGTCGAGATAGCTGTCATCAGCGCCGCACAAGCCGCAGGGTTGCGTCCAGCTCTGGATGCGGAAGGGGTGATCCTCGAAATCGAGGCTGCGCACGCTGGTATGGGGCGGCAGCGCGTAGATGCGCTTCTCGCGTCCGGCGCCGAAGAGCTGGAGCGCGGGCGACATATGCATCTTCGGATTGTCGAATTTCGGGATCGGCGAGGGCGCCATCACATAGCGGCCGTTGACCATGACCGGGTAGTCATAGGTCTTGGTGATCTCGCCGTAGCGGGCGATGTCCTCGTAGAGCTTGACCTGCATCAGCCCGTATTCGGCCCAGGCGTGCATCTTGCGGGTCTCGGCCTCACGTGGCTCCAGCCGACGCAGCGGCTCGGGCGTCGGCACCTGATAGACCATGACCTGTCCGCTCTTCAGCGGTGCCTCCGGGATGCGGTGGCGGGTCTGGATGATCGTCGCCTCCTCCGTCGCCTCGCAGGTGCGGGCATCGGCGGTGCGCTCGAAGAACTTGCGGATCGAGACGGCGTTGGTGGTGTCGTCGGCGCCCTGGTCGATCACCTTGAGCGTATCGGCCGGGCCGATGATTGCGGCGGTGATCTGGATGCCACCCGTGCCCCAGCCGCGGGCGAGCGGCATCTCGCGCGAGCCGAACGGTACCTGATAGCCGGGCACCGCGACCGCCTTGAGCAAAGCGCGGCGGATCATCCGCTTGGTCTGCTCATCGAGATAGGCGTAGTTGTAAGCCGGCTTTGTATCGTCTGCCGGTATTTGATGGATGGTCATTCCGCAGCCTCCGGCATGGCATTCTGCTCTTGGGCCAGCCGCTCCTCGCGCTCCCTGCGGATGCGGCGGATCAGCTCGAGCTCGCCCTGGAAATCGACATAATGCGGCAGCTTGAGATGCTCGACGAAGCCGGCGGCCTCGACATTGTCGGCGTGGTAGAGGACGAACTCGTCCTGCTGCGCCGGATAGCTGGCGGCTTCGCCGAATTCGCGCGCCTTCAAGGCACGGTCGACCAGCGACATCGACATCGCCTTGCGCTCGCTATGGCCGAAGACGAGGCCGTAACCGCGGGTGAATTGCGGCGGGACTTCCTTCGAGCCCTGGAACTGGTTGACCATCTGGCATTCGGTCAGGGTGATGTCACCGAGATCAACGGCGAAGCCGAGCTCTTCCGGCACGAATTCGACCGCGACCTCGCCGACGCGGACCTCGCCGACGAAGGGATGCGAGCCGCCGAAGCCGCGCTGCACGGAATAACCGAGGCCGAGCAGAAAGCCCTCATCGCCGCGCGCCATCGACTGCAGGCGCACGTCGCGATCGGCCGGGAAGGAGACAGGATCGCGCGTCAGGTCGAAGGGCCGCGGATCGCCCTCCGGCGGCTCTTCCGCCTCCATCAGCCCTTCGGCGCCGAGGATATCGGGCACGCGCGGCATGGTAGCATCGAGGGGAGCTTTCAGGTCGTCATGCTCGGGCTTGACCCGAGCATCTCCTGACACCGAGGCTCCGGCGCCTTCTGGTCCTGAGATGGCCGGGTCGAGCCCGGCCATGACGTCGGGGGAATCCATCAGCGCGAAGTCGAACAGCCGGTGGGTGTAGTCATAGGTCGGGCCGAGCACCTGCCCGCCCGGCAGGTCCTTGTAGGTCGCCGAGATACGGCGGCGGATCGCCATGGCGGCGGTGTCGAGCGGCTCGGAGGAGCCGAAGCGGGGCAGCGTCGTGCGATAGGCCCGCATCAGGAAGGCGGCCTCGATCACGTCGCCCTGCGACTGCTTCAGCGCGAGCGCCGCGAGGTCCTGGTCGTAGAGCGAACCCTCGTTCATCACGCGGGCGCAGGCCAGCGCCTGCTGCTCACGGATCTGGGCGACACTGATCTCCGGCACGGCCGGGTCGCCGCGGCGGGCTTCGGCGACGAGATCATGCGTGGCGAGGATGGCGGCTTCGCCACCTTTGACTGCGACGTACATCAGCAAGACTCCCGGTGGGGCATCAGCGGGGCTCCTCGATCTGCGTCGAACGCGGCAGGCCGATCAGGCTGTCACCATGGGCGAAGACGACGTCGACCCCGAGCGGATAGAGCGCGCTGTTCTCGCTAAGCTCCTCGGTGAAGCCCGGGTGCAGGCCCTGAGGCGCGATCGAGCGCGAGCCGAGAATGCCGGGGCCTGAGAGCGAGAAGCCCGCGCCGCCATCCAGAGCAGCGCATTGCACGAACACGGTTGTCGAGCGATCCGGGAACTGGTCGTTGCCGGGATTGAAAGCGGCGAGCTTCGGCCCATCCGCCGCGCTGTCGATCACGGCGAAGGCGGCCTCAGCGGGATCGTCGACTAAGGCGGCGCCGCAATGGAAGCGCAGCCAGGCGCCGGCCGGGCCGTCGCGCAGGGCTTCCGGCAGCCAGACCGGCGTCTCGTAATCGGCGAGCGTCAGCAAAGCAGTCGCCGTCGCGATGTCGAGCCCTTCCGGCGGCGTGATCTCGGCCACGACGCGCTGCAGCATGCCGGGCTCGGACAGGGCGCTGAGCAGGGCGCGGAAGGCCGTTTGCGACTGGAAGACCGGGTCCAAGAAACCGGGGGAGATCATGGCTTGAGCCGACATCACGAACCCCTGACCAGCGTGAAGAAATCGACCTTGGTCGCCGCCGCCTTGCGCGAGGCGAGGTCGCGGGCGGTGGCCTGCTGCGCGGCGAGCGTGGCGACGCCTTGATGCAGTCCGCTGCCATCGGCCTCGTCCTGAAGCCGGGCGTCGAGCAGGGCGGCGAGCCGCGCCTTCCGGCCGTCGCGGCCGAGCGCATAGGAAAACCCCATCCGCCCGCTGGAGAGGCGCACGACGCAACGCGTCACGGTGGCTTCGCCGAGGTTGAAGCGGCGTCCGGCGCCGCCGGCGCGGCCCTCGACCATCACCGTTCCGGTCTCCGGCGCCTTCAGCACGTCGTGGTCGGGCGGGTCGCCGAGCAGGCTCTCGATCTCGGCGCGGGAGGCGCGCGCCAGCGTCGCCATCCAGCTTTGTCTCGGGGTTCTCTGGCTCATCGGCGCGGGCTCGCTGGTCAGTTCCGAATGTCTAGACTATACTAGGGGAGTTGATGGAAAAGGTCTATACTTTTCGGATGAAATTTTGATGACGGACACAGCAATCGCCGAACGGGATGGCGGCACTGCCTGGCGACGTATCGCCGACGAACTGGCGGAGGCGATCGGGCGTGGCGAGTACAAGCTCGGCGACACGCTGCCGGCCTCGGTCGCGCTGGCCGAGCGCTACGGCGTGCATCGCCATACGGTGCGGCAGGCCTTCCGCCATCTCGCCGAGCAGGGGCTGGTGACGGTCTCGCGCGGCCGCGGCACGCAGGTGACGGCGCCGCGCCTGCCGTATCCGATCGGCCGGCGCGTCAGCATGCGCACCAATATGGGCAAGCTCGGCATCCTCGGCACAAGCCGCATGCTCGCGGCCGAGACGGTGGTGGGCGAGGCGCCAGCCTGCGCGGCGCTCGGCCTGAAGAACGGGACGCCGCTCTGGCGCGTGCAGGGTGTCAGCCTGGCCGACGGCGTGCCGATGGGCACCGGCACGCATTGGCTCTCGGTCGAGCGCTTTCCCGATTTCGACAAGGCCTATCGCGAGGCGGCCGGCTCGATCACGGCTGCCTTCAAGATCTACGGCATCACGGATTACGTGCGCCTGTCGACGCGGTTGACGGCGCGGCTCGCCGACGAGCACGAGGCCGAACTGCTGGAGATCGCGCCCGAGGCAGCCGTGATGATCTCGACGGCGGTCGACGCGCTGCCCGACCTGACACCGATCCATCTCGTCAGCAGCGTCTTTGCGGCTGAGCGCATGGAGATGGTGATCGAGCCGTTCGGGGATTGAACCGCTCCGTCATGCTCGGGCTTGACCCGAGCATCTCAGGACGGAGAGGCGCCCTCTGCCTTCTTGCAAGAGATTCTCGGGTCAAGCCCGAGAATGACGCGCCAAGCCGAGCTTAACTCGCCCGCTTGCCGATGATCGCGAAGCGCAGCTTGCCGGAGAGGAAGTCGATGGCCGAGACCGCGGCGAGGATCAGCAGGATCAGGAAGGAGACCTGCTGCCATTCGAGCGTGCGGATCGTCTCGGCGAGATAGAGGCCGATGCCGCCGGCGCCGACGATGCCGATGATCGTCGAGGAGCGGGTGTTCGACTCGATATAATAGAGCACCTGGCTCGCGATCACCGGAAGGACCTGCGGCAGCAGGCCGAAGCGGATCTCATGCGCCTTGCCGCCGCCGACCGAGGCGACGCCTTCGACAGCTTTGCGGTCGGCCGCCTCGATCGCTTCCGAATAGAGCTTGCCGAAGGCGCCGAGATCGCTGGTCATGATCGCAAGCATGCCGGCGAAGGGGCCGAGGCCGACGACATTCACCCAGATCAGCGCCCAGATCAGCGCATCGACGCCGCGCACCGTGTCGAGCGAGCGGCGGGCGAGGAAATGCACGACGCGGTTGGCGACGACGTTGCGCGCGGCGATGAAGCCGAGCGGCAAGGCGAGCGCCGCCGCCAGCACGGTGCCGAGGAAGGCGATCGCGACGGTCTCGAACAGCGCCTGCACGAAGATCAGGGCGCGGGTCCAGGACCCCGGATGCGGCGGCAGCATCAGCGCGACGAAGGAGCCGAGATTGCCGAGCCCGGCGATGATCTTCCAGAGCGTCGTCTCGAGCGTGGTCAGTCCGTAGAGGAAGAGGCCGAGCAGAGCGACGATGGTGCCGATGGTCGCGAGTTTCGTCTTGAGCGATCCACGGATCGCGGCCTGGTGGCGGCTCAGGATGGCCGAGCGCTCGGCCGTGTCGAGGGCGAGGCTCATCGGCCGTGCTCCAGGCTGAGGAGTGCGTGGCGCAGCCGCTCGGTGCCGTAGTCGATCAGCATCACCGTGACGATGATCAGCAGCAGGATGGCGCTGACATCGGTGAAGTAGAATTTGCGGATCGCTTCGATCAAATCCTGGCCGATGCCGCCGGCGCCGACGAAGCCCATGATCGAGGCGCCGCGGACATTGATCTCGAAGCGCAGCAGCGCGTAGCTGGCGAAATTGGAGAGCACCTGGGGCACGACGGCGAAGCGCACGATCTGCCACCAGCCGCCGCCTGTGGCGGTGACGCCGTCGACCGGCTTCAGGTCGATGTTCTCGACGACTTCCGAGAAGAGCTTGCCGAGCGCGCCCATGGTGTGGATCGCGATGGCGAGCACGCCGGGCAAGGGTCCGAGTCCGAAGGCGATGACGAAGATCAGCGCGAAGACGATCTCGGGAACGGTGCGGCAGAATTCGAGGTAGCGGCGGACTGCGAAGCGCAGCCAGGCGGACCGGCCGAGATTGGCCGCGGCGGCGAAGCAGAACAGGAAGGCGCCGATGGCGCCGAGCACGGTGCCGACATAGGCGATCAGGACGGTCTGCCAGAGCAGCTTCAGCCAGCCCTTCAGGCCCCAGTACCATTCGGCGAGGTCGGCACCGAAGCTGGAGAGGCGCAGTGTCGGCAGCGTCTCGAAGATGTATTTCGGGAAGCGGTGGATGTTCTCGGCGAACTTGCCGAGATCGACCTCCGAACCCCGCGCCGCGAGCAGCACGCAGACGATGAAGACGGCGGCGCCGATGAAGGCCTGCCGGCGCTTGACGGTCGCCGCCTGCCGATAGGCTTCGGCATGGGCCCGGATGGCCGGGTCGTTGCGATCGATCGCGAGTGTCATGGAGAGGCGCTTCCGAGAGGTCGCGGGGACCGGCTGGCGCCGACCCCGGACAAGGGCGTCATTCTCGGGCGAAGCGAAGCGCGGAGCCCTGAGAATCTCTGGCGAGAGATGCCCGGGTCAAGCCCGGGCATGACGGATGCTGCTTACGACGACTTCTTCTTGCGGAGTTCGTCGACGAACTTGTTCAGCTCTATGATCGGCTCGTAGGACTTGTTGTCGACGGCGACGAGCGGGCCCTGCTTGCCTTCATAGATCTTGTCGAAGGCGACCTTGTCCTTGGTGGCGAGGTTCAGCACCGCGTCGCGGATCTTGGCCTTCAGGTCGTCGGGCAGGTCGGTGAGATAGGCCATCGGCGAGTTCACGATCTGCTCGGACTTGTAGATGATCCGGAAATCCTCGGCCTTGACCATGTTCTTGCGGGCCATGCGCAGGAGGTTCGATTCCTGCTCGTCGTTCCACCAGTTGGCGGCGATGTCGACGGTGCCCTGCTGCAGCGCGATCACCGCGTTCTCGTGGCTGCCGGTATAGACGACCTTGGAGAAGAAGGTTTCCGGCTCGATCTTCATGCCGTTGAGCACGAAGCGCGGTACGTTGTTGCCCGAGGTGGAATTGGGGTCGACGAGGCCGAGGTTCTTGCCCTTGAGGTCCTCGACCTTCTGATAGGGCGAGTCCTTCTTCACGTAGAACACCGAGTGATAGCCCTTGGTGCCGTCGAGGTTGGTCTCGATCGCGAAGGCGTCGACCTTGGCGCCGGTCATGCGGGCGCGGGCGAAGGACGCCGGGCCGTACATGCCGATATGGATGTTGCCGGCGCGCTGGCCCTCGATGATCGCGGCGTAGTCGTTGGCGATGCGCAGCGTCACCTTGGTGCCGAGCTCCTTCGAAAGGTAGTTCACGAAGGGGGTGTAGCGCTCGACGACGCCCGAGGCGTTCTCGGCCGGGATGATCGCGAAGATCAGCTCGGGATACTTCGCCTTCCAGTCCTGGGCGAAAGCAACGTTGCTAAAAGGCTGGGCGGCGGTGGCGGCAAGGCCGGCGGCGGCGAGCTTGAGGGTATGGCGACGGGTCAGCATTGGGTCTGCTCCTGGTTGCTGTCGGGATAGTCTTCTCGCGGCGCCGGCCCCGGGCCGCGCCGGCGATGCTTTGACGTCAGGCGATCTTCTGGCGGGCGCGCTTCGCTTCGGAGGCGGCGATGGCGTCGAGCGCATCCAGCGCCTCGGCCCCGGCATCCTTGGCCTCGATGCCGTAGAGCTCGRCCGCGACCTCGCGGGTCAACGCCTGCGGCACGTCGTCGAACACGACCTTGCCGGCCGACATGCCGATCAGCCGGTCGCAATACTTCGCGGCGATGTCGAGGTCGTGCAGGTTGCAGACCACGGTGATGCCGTCCTCGCGATTGATGCGGAACAGCGCGTCCATCACGACCTGGGTGTTGCGTGGGTCGAGCGAGGCGATCGGCTCGTCGGCGAGGATGATGCGCGGCTCCTGGACGAGCGCGCGGGCGATGGCGACGCGCTGCTGCTGGCCGCCCGAGAGGGTCTCGGTGCGCTGTGCAAGGAGATGTCCCATATCGAGACGCTCAAGAGCCGCGATGGCACGGATCTTGTCGTCTTCCGAGAAGCTCTTGACCAGCGTCAGCGCGACGGATCGATGGTTGAGGCGGCCGAGCAGCACATTGGTCAGCACGTCCAGGCGGCCGACGAGGTTGAACTGCTGGAAGATCATCGCCGTGTCGCGGCGCCAGCGCCGAAGCGAAGCGCCCTTCAGCGCCGTGACGTCCTGCTCCTCGCAGACGATACGGCCCGAGGTCGGTTCGGCCAGGCGGTTCAGCATGCGCAGCAACGTCGATTTGCCGGCTCCGGACCGGCCGATCACGCCCACCATCTCGCCCTTCGGGATGGACAGCGCGACATTGTCGACGGCGTTCCTGTCGCCAAAGCGCTTGGTCAGGGCTTCGATACGCAGCATGGATGGCTTCTCGGGCACGATACGGGCATGAGCGCGGCCCCGGCGGCCAAGGCCGAGGGGCAAGCGCGTCTCCATGGCGACGAGAGCTATCGGCTGCGAATGACAGCGGCGTGACAGCAGGCAGGGTAGGGCGAGTGCGGCCGGGGCCGTCTCAGACCGAGGTCAGAAGCATGTCGACGCAGGCGCCGACATAGGCCTTTCGCCTGGCGGCTGGCATCGGCCTGACGCCGAGCAGCCCGCGTGCCTGATGGAAGCCGCGCAGCATGCCGACGAACTGCTCAGCCAGCATCTCGGCCTGCGCCGGGCCGATCGGCCGCGAGAGCCCGTCGCCGATTTGTGATCGCGCGACGAGCAGGGCTGCCAGATCGTTCAGCATCCGCCTGGCGCCGGCCTCGTAAGCCACCCGGCCGAGCTCGGGGAAGCGCGGGGCTGCGCTCGCGACGAGGCGATGCAGGTCCAGCGCCGCGGGGCGCAGCATCATCTTCAGCATATCCTCGCCGAGGCGCACCAAAGTGTTGCGCAAATTCGACGCGGAAGAATTTTCGCGCAGCGGAATCGTCAACGTTTCCGTGAGCTCGGTGCAAATCGCCTTGAAGAGCGCTTCCTTATCGGCGAAATGGCTGTAGATCGTCTGTTTTGAAACACCGGCCCGATGGGCGATCTGGTCGAGACTCGCGCGTTCGAAGCCTTCCGCGAGGAAGGTTTCCGCGGCTGCGCGGGTGATGGCGTCGTGCTTGTCAGGGCGCGCACGCTCGGCGGAAGGGGATTTGGCCGGATTTGTCTCGGTTTGAGCAGAGGCGAGCAGGCGAGCCTTGGCGCCGTTTCGCCGGTGCGATTTCGGCACGGGTCTTGCCTCGGCAATCGCCGGGTCGGTGAGAAGGGTCGCCCGGTGTCGGCGGAGGGGGGTGTCAGCCATGCTTCCGCCCACTAAGCCTCTTATCAAACTGGACCGTCCAGTCTAAGATAGTCCTGCGGTATCGGAGCGTCCAGTCTTATGAAGCGGTTTCTCCTCCTCGTTTTAGTCGCGGCGCTCGCCGGCGGCGGCTATTACGCCTACCGCAACCAGCGCGCCGGTACGCAGCAGGCACAGGCCAGTGCGGTCTCCGGGCCGCGCGCGGTGCCGGTCGAGGTCGCCTCCATCGAACTGATGACCGTCAACGAGGAGGTCGAGGCCCTCGGCACGCTCGCGGCGGATGAATCCGTGGTCATCGCCCCCGAAATCGCCGGCCGCGTCATCGCGCTCGGCTTCAAGGAGGGCGAGCGCGTCAAGGCCGGGCAGGAGTTGGTCAAGCTCGATACCGCGATCCTCGATGCCGAGCTGAAGCAGGCGCAGGCCGATCTCGGCCTCGCCCGTGACACGAATGACCGGCTGAAGTCGCTGGTGTCGCGCGGCTCGGGCACGCAGGTCGCGCTCGATGAATCGACGGCCAAGCTCGCTTCCACCGAGGCGCGCGTCCAGCTCGCCAAGGCGAAGCTCGCGCAATCGACCATCGTCGCGCCGTTCAACGGCGTCGTCGGCCTGCGCGCGGTCAGCGTCGGCGACTATGTCTCTGTCGGCAAGCAGCTGATCACCCTGACCAACATCGATCCGATCAAGGTCGATTTCCGCGTTCCCGAAATCTATCTGAGCCGCCTCAAGACCGGCCAGCCGGTGCAGACGCGGGTCGATGCGGTCGCCGATCGCACCTTCACCGGCCGGATCTTCGCGATCGATCCCGTCGTCGACGTCAACGGCCGCGCGATCCGCCTGCGCGCCAACATCCCCAACGCCGATCTCACCCTGAAGCCCGGCCTGTTCGCCCGGCTGACGATCACCGTCGACCAGCGTGAGAACGCCATCGTAGTGCCCGAGATGGCCGTGGTGCCTGATGGCATCGGCAAGATGATCTACGTCGCCGAAAACGGAAAGGCGCGCCGCGTCGCCGTCGAGCTCGGCAAGCGGCTGCCCGGCAAGGTCGAGATCGTCAAGGGTCTGACGCCCAAGATGCAGATCATCACCGCCGGCCAGATGCGCTTGCGCGACGGCAGTGCAATCTCCATCAAGGAGAAGCCCGTCCAGACGAGCCAGCTCTGATGAGCCTGTTCGAGCTCTTCGTCCGCCGGCCCGTCCTCTCGACGGTGCTGAGCCTGCTGGTGATGCTGATCGGCATCGTCAGCTATGGCCGCCTCACCGTCCGCGAATATCCCAATATCGACGAGCCGATCGTCTCGGTGCAGACGGTCTATCGCGGCGCCTCCGCCGAGATCATCGAGACCCAGGTCACGCAGATCCTGGAGAACTCGATCGCCGGCATCGAAGGCATCGAGATCATCTCCTCGGCCAGCCGCCAGGAGCGCAGCCAGATCTCCGTGCGCTTCCGCCCCGACATCGATCCCGACGTCGCGGCCTCCGACGTGCGCGACCGCGTCAGCCGCGTGCGCGGGCGCATGCCGGACGAGATCGACGAACCGATCATCGCCAAGGTCGAGGCGGATTCGCAGCCGATCCTCTATCTGTCGCTGACCAGCACGCGGCACAGCCCGCTCGAGCTCACCGATTTCGCCGACCGCTTCATCGCCGAGCGCGTCCAGAACATCACCGGCGTCGCCGAGGTCCGCATCCTCGGCCAGCGCCAATATGCGATGCGCATCTGGCTCGATCGCTCGCGCCTCTCGGCCTACAACGTCACGGTCCAGGAGATCGAGGCGGCGGTCCGCGCCCAGAACATCGAGATCCCGTCGGGCCGGATCGAGAGCAGCGCCCGCGAATTCACGGTGCTGTCGCAGACCAGCCTGGTCACGCCGGAGCAGTTCCGCGAGATCGTCGTCAAGGACGCCAACGGCTTCCCGGTCAAGGTGAAGGATCTGGCGCGGGTCGAGCTCGGTGCGCTGGAAGAGCGCAACGCCGCCTGGTTCAAGGGCTCGCCATCGGTGACGGTGGGCATCGTCAAGCAGGCCACCGCCAACCCGCTCGACGTGTCCAGCGGCGTCCAGGCTGCCTTGCCCGGCATCATCGAGGACCTGCCGGACGGCATGTCGATCGCGACCTCCTACGACACCTCGATCTTCATCGATCGCTCGATCAAGGCGGTCTACCAGACGATCGTCGAGGCCATCGTCCTCGTCGTCCTCATCATCTTCATCTTCCTGCGCTCGCTGCGTGCGACGCTGATCCCGCTGGTGACCATCCCGGTCTCGCTGATCGGCTCCTTCGCGCTGATGTATGCGCTCGGCTTCACGGTCAACACGCTGACGCTGCTCTCGATGGTGCTCGCCATCGGCCTCGTCGTCGACGACGCCATCGTCGTTCTCGAGAACGTCCATCGCCATGTCGAGGACGGTATCGAGCCGACCAAGGCGGCGGTGCGCGGCATCAACGAGATCGCCTTCGCGGTGGTGGCGATGACGCTGACGCTGGTCGCGGTCTATGCGCCGATGGCGTTCTCGACCGGCCGCACCGGCAAGCTCTTCATCGAGTTCGCGCTCACGCTCGCGGGCGCGGTGCTGGTCTCGGGCTTCGTCGCGCTGACGCTGACGCCGATGATGTGCGCCAAGCTGCTGCGCCACCACGACAAGCATAGCTGGCTGTACAACGTGCTGGAGCGCGGCTTCGACGGGCTGTCGCGGGGCTACAAGGCCTCGCTGCGCGCCGCGCTCAGCGTGCGCCCGCTCGTCGTCCTGCTCGCGGTCGGCGTCGCCGGCTGCGGCTATTACTTCTTCACCCATCTGCGCTCGGAGCTGGCGCCGGTCGAGGATCGCGGCACGATCAACGTCATCGGCGTCGCTCCGGAAGGCGCGACCATGTCCTTCACGGCGGACTATGCCCGGCGGGTCGAGGAGTATTTCAGCAAGATCCCGGAGGTGGATACCTATCTCGTCATCGTCGGCTTCCCCGACGTGACGCGCGCCATCGCCTTCGCCCGGCTCAAGCCCTGGGAGGAGCGCCAGCGCAAGCAGCAGGATCTCGTCGCCGACATCACCCGCGACCTCGGGCAGATCCCCGGCATCCGCCTGTTCGCCAACAACCCGCCCTCGCTCGGCCAGGGCGGCGCCAACAGCAAGCCGGTCGAGTTCGTGCTGCGCTCGTCGGAGCCCTATGCGCAGCTCAAGGCCTATGTCGATCAGGTGATGGCGGAGGTCGCCGATTCTCCGGTGCTGTCGAACGTCGAGACGAACCTCATCCTCGACAAGCCGCAGTTCAAGGTGACGATCGACCGGCAGCGCGCCGCCGATCTCGGCGTCGGGGTCGATGTCATCGGCCGGACGATGGAGACGCTGCTCGGCGGGCGCCAAGTCACGCGCTTCAACATGAACAGCAAGCAGTACGACGTGATGCTGCAGGTCGCCGGTTCCGAGCGCAACACGCCGCAGGCCTTGCAGTCGATCTACCTGATGGGCCGCAACGGCGCGGTGGTGCAGCTGTCGAGCCTCGTCAAGATCGACGAGACCGTCGCGCCCAAGGAGCTCGTGCGCTTCAACCAGCTGCGCTCGGCCACCATCACCGCCTTGCCTGCGCCGGGCTATTCGCTCGGCGACGCGCTCAAGGTGCTGGAGGATGCGACGGCGCGCGTGCTGCCCAACACGGTCCAGATCGACTATTCCGGCCAGAGCCGCGAGTTCAAGCAGTCAGGCGCGAGCATCTTCCTCGTCTTCCTGCTGGCGCTCGGCTTCATCTATCTGGTGCTGGCGGCGCAGTTCGAGAGCTTCGTCGATCCCATCGTGATCATGGTCTCGGTGCCGCTCTCGCTGACCGGCGCGCTGGCCGCGCTCTACTTCACCGGCGGGACGATGAACGTCTACAGCCAGATCGGCCTGATCACGCTGGTCGGCCTGATCACCAAGCACGGCATCCTGATCCTGGAGTTCACCAACCAGCTGCGCGAGGAGGGCAAGGAGATGATCGACGCCCTCGTCGAGGCGGCGGAGCTGCGCCTGCGGCCGATCCTGATGACCACAGGCGCGATGGTGCTCGGCGCCGTGCCGCTCGCGATCGCCCATGGCGCCGGTGCCGAAAGCCGCTCGCAGATCGGCTGGGTCATCGTCGGCGGCATGACCTTCGGCACGCTGCTGACGCTCTATGTGGTGCCCGTCGCCTACAGCTACCTCGCCCGCAAGGTCCACGGCTCGCGCCATGGCGCGCATGACGAGGTGCAAGGGGCGCATCCGCATCCGGCGGAGTAGGCGTCCTCGCCGTCATTCTCGGGCGAAGCGTAGCGCAGACCCGAGAATCTCCGGACGGGATGGCGCAGGAGCCTCTTTCGGCATGATATGCTCGGGTCAAGCCCGGGCATGACGCCTCGGCCCGGCCACGGCAGGGCTGAGCCCAAACTTATCCCCGCTGCTCCACCCATGCCTATCCTGCGCGCGTCCYATCCGACCGAGGGGCTTCGCGAGGCATCGTGGGCCGGATGGGWTTGCGGGCTTCGCGTCCCGGACCGTTGCGGGTCCGCTCGATCGCCGCGCGTCCGATTGGACGCGATAACGGTGATCGATTTATCCAATATCGCATCGGAAACATCCGATGCGATAGCGCGGAGGTGCCGACTTCGTCCGGGCCCAACAGGCAGGCCCGCTCCTTCGCCGGAACCCAGAACGAAGCGGAACCCCCAGATACCCGTGCGCGGAGCCGGGCAGCGCGAGGTCGTCGCTGTTCGACACCATCGACATCGACTCGACATCGGCCCGCAGCCGTCGACTGCGAAACGCCGCCCGGCTCCGCGAATCCCTCGGATGTCCAAGCCCGAAACCCCGCAGGCTCAGGCCTGACGGGGCTTTCGGTGCGCTACTGCAACCTGACCGACACGCTCTCGCTGGCCCCGGTCGCATCGATGACCGATATCCGCATGAAGCCCTTGCCGGGCGGCTGCCAGGCGGCTTCGCGGCGGCGCTGCGGGCCGGTGACCGGCGTGCCGTCGACCAGCCAGGTATAGGGCGGGGCGCCGCCGGCCGCCTTGAGGTTGAGCTGGCTCCGCCCGTCGAGGCTCGCGGCCGACAGGTCGATGCGGGCGCCGTCGGGCGGGAAGGCGAGCTTGAGCGTCGGCGTCGTCATCGCCATGACGGTCTTCGGCACATCCTGCCTGAGATGCCTGAGAGGCGGCGGCAGATGGCTGGTGCTGGCGACGATGGCGTCGGATGGCTGCGGGAAGGGTCGCTGGTCGATGCCGAGCCGGGCGAAGGCGTCGAACAGGATCGGCGCAGCCACCGTGCGGCCGACGAGGCCGGGCACGGCGCCATTGTCGGCTCGGCCGACCCAGACGCCGATCGTGTGCTTGCGGTCGAAGCCGACGGCCCAGGCGTCGCGATAGCCATAGGAGGTGCCGGTCTTGTAGGCGATGCGACCGGGCACGGCGTTGAGCGGCGGCGGCGCGCCGAGCAGCGTATCGGCGACATACCAGGCAGCGACGGGGTCGACGAGGCGTGGCGCGGGCGGGCTCAGCCCGGCCTGTTCCTTGAAGCGCAGCGGCACCAGTTCGCCGCCGCGCGCCAGCCCGACATAGGCGCGGGTCAGATCCTGCAGGGTGATGCCGAGCCCGCCCAAGCCCACGGCGAGGCCGGGCGCGCCGCTCTCCTTCGGCATGGCCAGCGCGATGCCGGCATCGCGCAGCCGCGAGACGAAGCGCTGCGGGCCGAGCGCCGAGAGCAGCTCGACGGCCGGCACGTTGAGCGAGAGCTGGAGCGCCTTGCGCGCACTGACCATGCCCTGGAAGGTCATGTCGAAATTTTCGGGGATGTAGATGCCGTAGCGCGCCGGACGATCCTCCAGCATCGTCTCGGGATGGGCGATGCCGTTATCGAAGGCGAGGGCGTAGATGAAAGGCTTCAGCGCCGAGCCGGGCGAGCGCAGCGCCCGCGTCAGGTCTAGCGAGCCCGCCCGCTCGGCCGCGAAGTAATCGACACCCCCGACTGAAGCCCGGACCTCGCCCGTCTCGTTGTCGACGGCGAGGATGGCGATCGAGATTTGTGGTGCCAGTCCGAGGCTGCGCTCGCGGGCGAGGCCTTCGAGGGAGGCCTGCAGCCGTGCGTCGAGCGCGAGCTTGTGGACGCGCAGCGCCGGCGCTTCCGCTACGACCTGCTCCGCGACATGCGGGCTCAAATTCGGGAAGGGGCGGCGCGCGGTCGGGATCGGCTCGTTGCGGGCGGCGGCGACCTCGTCCGATGTCGTGAGGCCGGCCTGCTCGACCCGTTCCAGCACGCGCTCGCGCGCTTTGCGGGCGGCCTCGGCGAAACGGTCCGGCCGGCGCGTCTCGGGCGATTGCGGGAGGGCGACGAGCAGAGCTGCCTCGGCAGTGGAGAGCCGCTTCGGCTCCTTGCCGAAATAGGCGAAGCTCGCGGCGCGCACGCCTTCGAGATTGCCGCCGAAGGGAGCCAGCGTGAGATAGAGGTCGAGAATCCCTGCCTTGTCGAAGCGCCGTTCCAGCTCGACGGCGCGCACCGCCTGCCGCAGCTTGGCGGCGAGCGTTCGCTCCTCGCGCGGTTCGAGCAGCCGCGCGACCTGCATGGTCAGTGTCGAGCCGCCGGAGACGACGCGGCCATTCGCCAGCATCTGGCTGATGGCGCGCAGCATCCCGAGCGGGTCGATGCCGGCATGGCCATCGAAGCGCTTGTCCTCGAAGGCCTTGAGCATGGCGAGATAGCGCGGGTCGACATCCTCGCTGGTGACGGGCAGCTTCCAGCGCCCGTCGGCGGTGAGGAAGGGCCGCAGCAGCTTGCCCTCGCGGTCGAGCACCACGGTCGAGCGCTCGGCCGCGGCCGAGAGGTCTAGCGGGGGCAGGGAGCGGGCGTAGAGGGCGAGGGCGCTGGCTCCGGCGATAGCTGAGACGGCGAGTGCGCCCGCGGCGATCTTCAGTTTGCGAAAGAGCCCACGGTGCGCCGTCATGCTCGGGCTTGACCCGAGCATCTCCTTGTCGAGATTCTCGGGTCTGCGCTGCGCTTCGCCCGAGAATGACGGATGGGGCGTCTCCTTGCCCATCACCGCGCCGAACTGATCTCCACCGCGCCGAAACCCGTCCGGCCGAAGCGGTCGGGCCGGTACATGTCCTCGATCACGGCGGCGGGGGAAACGTATCGGCCGGGCGAGACCGCTCGCGCGATATAGGCGACGGTGTAGGAGAGCTTGTCGGTCTTCGAGCCCGAGCGCTCGAAGGCGGCGACATAACGGTCGTCGCGCGACTCGGTATGAACAGGCGAGACCTCCTGCTTCAGCCAGTCGAGCCCCGCGACCGAGGCGCCCTCGGTCAGGTTGGCGTTCTCGATCTCCAGCCCGGCCGGGACGGGGTCGACCAGCAGCAGCCTTCCATAGCGCGGCGCGCCCTCGGTCACGGTCAGCGCCACGACATAGCGCTCGTTCTGGCGCAGGCGCGCGGGATCGGCCCGCTCGCCCTTCATCGTGTAGATCACCCGCTCCAGCCCAAAGCCCTGGTTCAGCGCCGGTTCGGGCGCGCTCGGGATGCCCGCCACGGTGATGACGGCCTGTGCGCTGGCCGCGCCGGGATTGGAGATGATCAGGGACTTCGCCTCCAGCGCCTCGGCCGAGAGCGTGCGATAGAGCGCGCCTTTCCGGGCCGTGCCGTCCACCGTCAGCGTCATGCCCTCGGCATCCTTGGCCATGGCCTGCGCCGCCAGCACCATCCACATCTGCTCCTGCGTCGAGGTGTAGCTGTAGCGGGCGCTGTTGCGGGTGGCGTCGAGGATCGAGACGGCGCGGCTGATGTCGGCGCGCTCGCCATTGGCCTCCGCGATCAGTGCGAGCACGCCGGCGCCGTCGCGCAGGCGCGAGCCGTAATCCGGCCGCGAGAGACCGTCATCACCAGCCTGCTGCAAGAGCCCGAGCGCGCTGGTGAAAGCGGCGCGGCCGCGGCCGCGATCGCCCAGCGCCGAGAGCGCCGCGCCGATCTGGGCGCGGGCGAGCGGGGTCGCGAAATCGCCGAGCTTGTTGTCGGCGAGATAGCGGAGATCGCCCATCACCGGCCGGCCGTTGCGGGCGAGCACATAGAGCGCATAGGCGATGCCGGCCGCTTCCTCCTTGTTGATGTCGCCGGTGTTGACGACTTGGTTGCGCAGGCGGTCGAGCGCGAGGTTGAAGGCGATCTGCGGCACGGCGAACTGCTTCTCGCGAGCCCGCGTCAGGAAGTCTGCGACGAAGGCGTCGAGCCACAAATCCTCGCCGCCGACGCTCCACAGGCCGAAGGAGCCGTTGCCGCCCTGGCGGGCAAGCACGCGCTCGATCGCGTTCTGCACGCGCTCGTCGGCCTTGTCGTCGAGGGCGAGCTGCTCCATCGAGGCGAGCTGATTGACCGCTAGCAGCGGCAGGGCGCGCGAGACGGTCTGCTCGGTGCAGCCATAGGGGTAGCGGTCGAGCGCCTTGAGCAGGCCGGGCACGTCGAGCGAGCCGAAGGGCGAGACCGTCACCGAGACCTGGCCCGAGTTCGGCACGAGATCGGCCATCAGGTCGGAGGAGACGGTGATCGCCCCGCCATTGCCGGGGATGGCCCGGACGATGCGGCGAGCGATGGTGGCAGCCGAGGGCTGCACGCGCACGGCGAGGTTCTGCACCGTGCCGATGCCGTTCGGGCCGGAGACGCGCACGTCGAACTCGGCGCGGCCGAGGCCGGCGGCGGTGACCGGGATCGTCATCTGCGTCTTGGCGCCGGCCGCGAGCTGCATCGTGCGGCGCGTCGCGTCGGCCGCGACCACCACCGGGCCCTTCACGTCGAGATCGACGGTATAAGCGCCGGCAGGACCCTCGACATTGTCGACCTGCAGATGGAAGCGCGATTGGTCGCCGATGGCGAGGAAGCGCGGCAGCGTCGCCTGCGCCACGATTTGGTCGCGCACGATCACGTCGGCGCTGGCCTGGCCGGTGCGCCCGGTCGACCAGGCGACGCCCATGACGCGGACCGAGCCGTTGAAGGCGGGCATGTCGAAATCGATCTTCGCCGTGCCGTCAGCCCCGACCCTGACCACGCCGGAATAGCGGGCGAGCGGCTCTTGCGTCGGCTTCTCACCATCCATCTTGGGTGCGGCATCGCCGCCGGTGCGGATCGCACCGCGCGTGCCCTGCATGCCGTCGATCAGATAGCCGTAGAGGTCGCGCAGGTCGTGGCCGAGCTGGCGCTGTCCGAAGAAGAACTTGCTGGGATCAGGGCTCTCGTAGCGGGTGAGATTGAGGATGCCGATATCGACGGCCGCGAGCGTGACATAGGCCTCCTCGCCGGCCTTCATGCCGGTGACCTTGACCGGAAGCGACAGCGTCGAGAGCGGACGCACCAGCTGCGGCGCGCCGAGATCGACAGCCAGCGTGCGCTGTTCCTTGCCGATCTGGAACCAGGACAGGCCGATGGCGCGGCCGGGCAGGCGCTTGGCGGCGGTATCCATGGGCCGATGCGCGAGCACGACGAGATAGGCGCTGGCGCCCCATTCCGCTTTCACCGGGATCGAGGCGGTGGTGCCGCCTTCCGCGATGTCGATGGTGCGGATATCCGCGACCTTGTCGGTGATCACCGCGAGCGTCGCCTTTCCGGCGAAGCGCGGCGAGAGGCGGAGCTGCAGGCTCTCGCCATCGGCGTAAGCAGCCTTGTCCAGCGCGACGTCGAGCACATCCGGCGTATCCGCCGTCTTGTCGCTCTCATAGCCGACGCTGAAGGAAACGGAGGTCTCGGCGGCCTCGTTGCCGTCAGAGGTCACGTCGAGCCGGTAATTGCCCCATTCGACGGGTGCCGCGATCCTGGCGCCTGCGGCTTCCGCCACCGCGATCTCGCCATCGGCGACACGGCGGGTGGTCTTGACGCCCTCATAGTTCCAGCGGCCGTCCTGGAAGAACCACTGGTAGTTGCGACGGACCTTCGACAGCACCCATTTGACGCCGGGGCGGGCGAGGCGCTTGCCGTCGCCGGTGGCCATGATGACTTCGAAATTCGCGGTCTGGCCGTTGCCGAGATCGCCGTCCCTGAAGAGCTTCTTCACGCCGATAGCGGCGCCCTTGGGCACGATCGGCAGGGTGACGGAGCGGGCGATGGCGCGCCCGCCGGGTTCGCCGACGCGCACGGTCATCTCGACCTCGAGCGGGCGGTTGGTGTCGGGCTGCTGGACCGGATTGGTGATCACCGCCTTGCCGGCAGCGTCGGTGGTGGCACTCTCTTCGAACTCGCTCTGGACCGGCTCGAACTCCTCGTCGGTCAGGCCGACCTGATAATCCTTGAAACCGGGGATGGCGCTCGCGCCCGCCGCGCGGATCGTCATCGAGCCGGTGACGTCGAGCGCGGAGCCCGGCGCGCCGTAGAGATAGCGCGCGTTGACGTTGAGCTCGGCCGGCTCGCCGGCCTGCAGCAGCGGCGTCTTGGGCGACAGCGTCAGCTCCAGCCGCTCGGGGACATAATCCTCGACGAGGAAGGAGGTCTCGCCGATCGCCTGCCCCTTCGGGTCGGAATAGGCGAGGACGCGCCATGTCCCGGTCGCCGCGCCGGAGACGAGCTGGATCGAGTGGGCCCGCCCACCCGCGCCCTGATCCTCGACCTGGCGGCGGCGATACTCGACGCCATCCGGGCGCTTGACGACGAGGGTCAGCGGCAGGCCGGTGACGGCCGCACCCTTGGCGTCGCGCAGCAGCGACGTCAGATAGACCGTCTCGCCCGAGCGATAGACGCCGCGCTCGGTATAAAGATAAGCGTCGAGCCCGGCCGGCGCGACGCGGCCCTTCACGCCGCGATCGGACAAGTCGAAAGCGGTCTGCTTCAGGTCGAGGAAGCCGTAATCCTCGGCGAGCGAGGCGGTGACGAGGCCCGGCGCATTGCCACCCTGGCCCTTGCCCAATCCGGCATCGAAGCGGGCATAACCGTTGCCGTCCGTCTTCGCCGTGCCGAGTACCTCGTTGTTGCGGGCGACCAGGCGCAATTCCGCATTGGCGACCGGCTTCGCATCGGCGAGCGAGCGGGCCAGCACATGCACGCCGTCGGGGCCGGTGAAGGAGGTCAGGCCGAGATCGGAGACGACGAACCACTGCGTCGCCCGGGTGGAGCCATCATCATAGTCGCCATCGTCGCCGGAGGGCGCCGCGACCGGCCCGCCCGAGGGCTTGGCGAACATCACGTAGACGCCGGGCTTGAGGCTGCCGACAGCCTCCGTCACCGGGAAGGCGGTGATCACGTCCTGATTGAGCTCGGACTTCACGTCCATCGTGCCGGTCCAGACGCTCTGGCCTTTGTCGCCGGAAATCTGCTTGGCGGAATAGGAGCCGAGCTGGCCGAGGAAGTCGTCGGAATGGACGGAGTTGATCAGGTTGCGGTCGCCGATCCGCATCACCTCGAGGTCGAGCTTTCCCGAGTTGACCGAGACGACCGGAATGCCCTGCTGGCCGGTGCGCGGCAGCACGTAGTTCTTGCCGGTGAAGCGAACGGAAGGCGTGCGGTCGCGGACATAGATTTCGTAATCGGCCGATTTCAGCAGGGTTTCGTCGGGGATGGCGGAGGGCACGCCCTGACGGATGACGATGGCATAACGCTCGCCATGCTTGAGCCCGTCGACGCAGATCTGCTTGTCCTCGGCGCTGACGGCGAAGTCGCCTTTCCCGCCTGAGATCGCGACATAGGGCGCGAAATCGACGCGGCCGCGCGCCAGCGCTTCCGAGAATTCGAAGCAGGCGCGCGGCGAGGCGGCGTCGGAATCGGTCTTGTTGGAGATCAGGCGGAAGCCGCGCTTCTCGCGCAGGCTCTCATAGGAGCTTTGCAGCGCTGGATTGGCGGCGAGGTCGAGGCTGAGGCGATAGCTGGTCAGCGCCGGGCGCCACAATTCGTTCTTCTCGAAGGTGCGGGCGAGCACGCCCAGCGACGCGGCCTCGTCATTGCGGTTGGTCGCTCGGCTGTAGGCGAGATAGGCGGCGCTGATCGCGCGCTCGCGCAGCTCCCAGCGCTCGCGATAGTCGCGCGGCTCGATGGCGTTGGCGGCGCGCGCCATCAGGCGCCAGCCGGCGGCATTGCTGGAATCGGCGACGATCGCGGCATTGGCCTGGGGCAGGGCGGCGCGGGCGTCGCCGCGGGCGAGCGCGATCTCGCCGGCCCGGATCGCATCGGCGGCGGAGCGGTTCCCGGCCGAGACCTCGCGCTTCAGGCGCTCCTCCAGCCGCTGCCCATCGGCGAGCAGGTCGTTTCGGACATAGGCCTTCTGGGCGAAGGCGGGTGCGGCTGCGAAGACGAGGCAGAGGGTGAGCGCGAGACGGGATAGCAGGGTCATCGTCGTTCCTCTTCGTCGGCCGCCCGCCAGCGTCGCCGGAGATTGCCTCGGGCGGATGACGGCGTGAGCGGGGCCGGCAGGCTATCACCGCCCGGCGCGCGTTCAAGTCATGCGAATGCAGGTCGCGGGGTGAAAGCTGAAGGGCCATCTCTTCGGGCTTATTGAACTCCGCCGTCATTCCGGGACTTCGCGATAGCGAAGGGACCGGAACCCAGAACCGATGCCTTTCGACAGAAAGCTCTCTGCTCTGGCCTCTTCTATCGGCCGCACCGGTTCTGGGTTCCGGGCTCATGCCTGCCATGCCCCGGATGACCGGCATCTCGGTTGCGGCGCCACGCATTCTGACGCTCAATGCAGCCGCTAGTCCGTTTTCCAAGGATCTGATGATGCCGCGCGCGCTTCGACCTCATTCGCGAAAGAACTCCGTCGCGGCCGCCGCGCTGGCGCTCGCGATGCTGGCGGTGCCGCTTGCGGGGGCATGGGCGCAGGCTCCCGGCGCGCCGGCTCAGGCTGCCAATCCGCAGATGGCGGCGGCGCAGGCGAGCTTCGAGGCGCTGCCCGAGGCCGAGCGCAAGGCGATCCAGTCCGACCTGATCTGGGCCGGGCAGTTCAACGGCGCGGTCAGCGGCTCGTATGGTCCGCTGACCTTCCGGGCGATCAACGCCTTCAAGGGCGCGCGCGGCCCGGCCGATGGCGTGCTGGCGCCGGCCGATCGAGTCGCCCTGGCGAGGGCCGCGCAGGCTGCGCGCGATGTCGCGGGCTTCCGCGTCCTGGCCGACGACAAGACCGGCGTGCAGATCGGCATTCCCTCCAAGCTCCTGCCAAGGCGCGACGCGACGCCCACGGGCGGCAGCCGCTGGCAGAGCATCGACGAGAAGGTCACGCTTGACACCTCCGCCTCGCCGCCGGGCGAGGATCTCGCCGCGCTGTTCGAGAAGGCGACCGCGCTCAACCCGAACAATCCCGGCCGCAAGATCACCTACAAGCTGCTGCGCCCCGACTTTTTCGTGGTGACGGGCGAGACCCCGACCGGGCGGTTCTATCGCCGCCTCTCGGCCGGGCCGCAGGGCTTGCGCGGCTTCTCGATCGGCTACGACAAGGCGCTGGCGCCGACCGTCGACAAGCTCGTCATCGCCATCGCAGCGAGCTTCGAGCCGTTTCCGAGCGGTGCGGTCCCGGCCGCGCCCTCGGCCGTCGCCGGCACGGCGAGCCCGGCGCCCGGCCTGTCGTCGCTGTTGCCACCGGCCGCGCGCAGCAACGAACGCTACGGCGTCGCGCTGGCGCTCTCGGACAGGACGGCCCTGAGCGCAGCCGTCGCCATCGACGGCTGCCGCAGCCTGCGTGTCGGCGGACGCACTGCGAAGCTGCGGCTGAAGGACGATGCGAGCGGGCTCGTGCTGCTCGATCTCGATGGCGCCGGTGCGGCCAAGCTGCCGGGACTGCGCACCGAGGCGCCGGGCGCGGAGGAGGCGTTGGTTCTGGTCGCCTTCGGCGACGATGCTGGCAAACGGGCGGCCGTCGCCCTGCCGGGGCAGAGCGTCCAGGCGGGCGGCAAGCCCGCGCTGCGGGCGCCGCTGCAGCCCGGCCAGGCCGGCACCCCGGCCTTCGACCGTCAGGGCCGATTGGTCGGTGTCGTCACGGATAATCCCTCCGACAAGGTGCTGATCGCGGGCGTCGCGCCGCAGCGCAGCTATACTCTTGCCAACGGGGCGGCGATTCAGGCGATGCTGACCAAGGCCGGCACTTCGCTGCCGCCGGCCGCGGTCGGCTCCGACCTCAGCACCGGCGCGGTGGTGGAGCGGGTCACGAGCGCGGTCCTGCCCGTCATCTGCGGTCTGTGACATCGGCCAAAATGAGGTGTTGTCACCCGCCGCGCGATCGGCTCAGATAATCGCGTCACATCAAGGGCGCCCCGTTCAAGGACGAGGAGCGGCCGGACACTAAATCGATTTAGCGGAGGAGATGGGGAATGAGCGATTTCATCGACAGGCGTAGTGTGCTCAAGGGCGCCGCGGCAGCGGGCGCGGCGAGCCTGATCGCGGCGCCGGCACTGGCGCAGGCCAACTGGCCGAACCGGCCGCTGACCATGGTCTGCCCCTGGGGCGCCGGCGGCGGCACGGATGCCACCGCGCGCATCGTGGCGCAGCTTCTGGAGAAGGATCTCGGCCAGCCGGTCAACGTCGTCAACCGCACCGGCGGCTCCGGCGTCGTCGGCCATTCCGCCATCGCGACGGCGGCGCCGGACGGCTACAATATCGGCATGCTGACGGTCGAGATCGCCATGATGCATCATCAGGGCCTGACCGAGCTGACGCCTGCGAGCTACGTTCCGCTCGGGCTGATGAATGAGGACCCGCCGGGCGTGCAGGTTTCGGCGTCCGGCCCTTACAAGGACATCAAGGGGCTGGCGGACGCGATCAAGGCGGCGGCTCCCGGCAAGCTCAAGGCCTCCGGCACCGGCCAGGGCGGCATCTGGCATCTCGCGCTGATCGGCTGGCTCGTTTCCATGGGGCTGAAGCCGGACCATGTCGCCTGGGTGCCCTCGAACGGCGCGGCGCCGGCGATGCAGGATCTCGCGGCCGGCGGCCTCGACATCGTCACCTGCTCGGTGCCCGAGGGGCGCGCGATGATCGACGCCGGCAAGGCCAAGTCGCTGGCGATCATGGCGAGCGCGCGCAATCCGCAGTTCAAGGACGTGCCGACACTCAACGAGACGCTCGGCGTCAACTATTCGATCGGCGCCTGGCGCGGTATCGGCGCGCCCAAGGGCCTGCCGCCCGAGATCGCGGCCAAGCTGACGGCGGCGCTGAAGAAGGCCTTCGACTCGAAGGACTACCAGGACTTCATGAACGCGCGCGGCTTCGGCATGAAGTTCGCAGACGGGCCGGGCTTCGCCTCCTTCATGGCCGAAAGCGACAAGTCGATGGCCTCCGCCATGAAGGCGGCAGGGCTCGCCAAGGGCTAGTCGGCGCCAGACCACGACGCCGGGAGCAAGAAAGCTCCCGGCGTTTTCGTCTCTTCACGATCAGAATTCCAAGGAGGTTGCCCCTTGCAACTATCCGACCGCATCACCGGCTCCGCCCTCGCCGCGCTGGGGGCTGCCGCGTTCCTTTACGGCTCGCGATTGCCGCCGGTTCCCGGCCAGCAGGTCGGACCCTCCGCCTTTCCGATGGTCGTCGGCGCGGGGCTCGTGCTCTGCGGCGGGCTGATCGTCTTCGGGATCGGCCGGCATTTCGAGGAGGTCGCCGAGGCCGATGTCGTCAGCCATGCGACGCCGGAGGAACTCGCGCCGCTGCCGGCCTGGCGCAACTGGCTGGCGCTGCTGCCGCCGGCCCTGCTCGCCTTCTACGCGCTCGTCTCGGAGACGCTCGGCTTCCTGCCGACGGCCGCGATCATGGTGCTCGCCGCCAGCCTCGCCTTCGGCGCCAAACCGAAGCTCGCGGTGCCGCTGGCGATCATCGCGCCCTTCGCGATCAACCTGATCTTCCTCAAGCTGCTGCGCGTACCCCTGCCCGGCGGCATCCTGCCCTTCCCCTGGTGAGCGAGGCCTGACGATGGACACCGTCATCAAGGCCTTCGGGCTGGTTTTTCAATTCGACGTTATGATTGCCATTGTGGCGTCCGCCTTCTACGGCCTGACCGTCGGCGCGTTGCCCGGCCTCTCCGCCACCATGGCGACGGCGCTGCTCGTGCCGGTCACCTTCTATCTCTCGCCGATCGCGGCGGTGGCGACGATCATCACGGCCTCCGCCATGGCGATCTTCTCCGGCGACATTCCGGGCTGCCTGCTGCGCATCCCCGGCACGCCGGCCTCGGCCGCCTATACCGACGAAGCCTATGCGATGACGCGCAAGGGCCAGGCCGAGACGGCGCTCGGCATCTGCCTGTGGTTCTCGGCGCTCGGCGGCATCGCCGGCACGCTCTCGCTGATGCTGATCGCGCCGCTGCTCGCCGAGATGGCGCTGTCCTTCTCGACCTACGAGAACTTCTGGCTCGCCATGCTCGGCCTGATGTGCTCGACGCTGGTCGCCCGGTCATCGCCGATCAAGGCGATCGCGGCGATGCTGCTCGGCCTGCTCATCACCTGCGTCGGCATCGACAATCCCGGCGGCGTGCCGCGCTTCACCTTCGGCTCGACTGATCTGCTGGGGGGTATCGAGCCGATCCCTGCGCTGGTCGGCGTCTTCGCTTTGGCCGAGGTGATGCGGGCGCTGACCGAGCGCGAGCCGCCGAAGATCGAGAACCGGCGCCTCGGCTCGATCCTCAAGGGCCAGTGGCAGCTCACCAAGGAATATCCGAAGCAGCAGGCGCGCGGGAACATCGTCGGCATCATCATCGGCGTGCTGCCCGGCGCGGGCGCCGACATGGCGGCCTGGGTGAGCTATGCGATGTCGAAGCGCTTCTCGAAGACGCCGGAGAAGTTCGGCACGGGGCACCCGGAAGGGTTGATCGAGGCCGGCGCCTCCAACAACGCCTCGCTGGCCTCGGGCTGGGTGCCGGCGCTGCTCTTCGGCATCCCCGGCGACACCATCACCGCGATCGCCATCGGCGTGCTCTACATGAAGGGGCTGAACCCCGGGCCGACGCTGTTCACCCAGCAGGCCGAGAGCATGTACGCGCTCTACATCATCTTCATTCTCGGCAACATCATCATGATTCCCTTCGGCATCATCATGATCCGGCTGGCGAGCAAGGTCGTCGGGGCGCCGCGCTCGGCGGTGATGCCGGTCATCATGATCTTCTGCGCGGTCGGCGCCTTCGCGACGGCCGGCAACAACCTCTTCGCCGTCTGGTGCGTCGCCTTCTTCGGCCTCTTCGGCTTCGCGATGGAGAAGAACGGCTATCCCGTGGCCGCCATGGTGCTCGGCATCGTCATGGGCACGATGGTGGAGCAGAGCTTCGTGACGTCGCTGATCAAGTCTGATGGATCGGTGCTGCCCTTCTTCGACAGGCCGGTCTCCTCGGTGCTGGCATCGATGACCTTCGCGGCGCTGCTCTGGCCGGTGTTCTCCTGGACGCGCGACTGGCTCAAGGGGCGGCGCCGGGCGGTGGCGGCCTGAGGGTACGCAGGCAGGTTCGCGGGGAAACACTGCCGTCATTCCGGGGCGGGCCAAAGGCCCGAGCCCGGAACCCATGAACACCACGCTATTCCAGAAGCGTCGTGCTTGCCCTTGTGGCGAGCATCCACGTCTTGAGCACTGACCTCGACGAAGAAAGACGTGGATGGTCGAGACAGGCGCGACCATGACGGAAGCGCCGTGTTCATGGGTTCCGGGCTCAAGCGCTCTGCGCTTGAGCCCGGAATGACAGCTGCGGCTTCGCGAGCGCCCGCTGCTACTTCTTCAGGAACGCCGCGAAAGCCGCCATGGCTTCGGCCGAACGCAGGCGCTCGCTGAAATGGTGCGCCTCGGTACCGATGGTCTCGGCCACGGCCTGAGCCGAGCCACGCTTCAGCAGCATCTTCGTCAGCGCGACCGATTCCGGCGGCAGCGCCGCCAATGCCTTGGCCTTGGCGAGTCCGGCTTCCAGCGCCGTGCCCTCTTCGACCACCGCATTGACGAGGCCGGCATCTTCAGCCGCCTCGGCGCCGAAAGGCTCGCCCAGCATCAGGAGTTCGGCCGCCTTCTTCGAACCGGCGACGAGCGGCAGCAGGTAGCTCGACCCGCCCTCCGGCGAGAGGCCGAGCGTGACGAAGGGCAGGCGGAAGGTGGCGGTGCGGCCGGCGAAGGCGAGGTCGCAATGCAGCAGCATCGTCGTGCCGATGCCGACGGCGAAACCCTCTACGGCGGCGACGATCGGCTTCTTCGCAGTCGAGATCGCATTCAGGAAATCGATGGCGATGGTCAGGCCCTGGCCCGTTGCGGCGGCGGCCGCGAAGTCCTTGATGTCGTTGCCGCTGGTGAAGCAGCCGCCAGCGCCGGTCAGCAGGATCGCGCGGATCGAGGCATCGGCTTCGGCGGCGGCGATGGCGGCGATCAGCCCGGCATAGCTCGTGCGGTCGAGCGCATTCTTGCGGTCGGGCCGGTTCATCGTGATCTGCACGACGCCGGCCGCGACGGTTTCGCTGATGACACTCTCGCTCATCGATCCGCTCCTGATGGTGTTGCCGGGATGGCATGCGCTTTCGGGAGGGGTCAAGCGCGGCCGGATGCGTCTTTCGTCGCCGCGCTTGACATCGCGCGGGCCGGGCTCTCCCTACCCGATGGACGCCTTCGCTGCTTTGGCTAGCGAGTCGGAGCGCGGAACGAGGATTGCGGAGGCCGTCGATGACGAAGGTTCAGCTTGAGGTGCGCGGCCGGGCCGCGGTCGTCACCATCGACAATCCGCCGGTCAATGCGCTCGGTGCCGCCGTGCGCGAAGGGCTGGCGAAAGCGATCGAGACCGCCAATGCGGATGCCTCGGTCACCGCCATCGTGATCGCATCCGCCGGCAAGGCCTTCATCGCCGGGGCCGATATCAGCGAGTTCGGCAAGCCGCAGGCCGCGCCGCTGCTGCCCGATCTGCTCGACGCGATCGAGGCCTCGGCCAAGCCCGTCGTAGCGGCTATCCAGGGCGTGGCGCTCGGCGGTGGCCTCGAGGTCGCGCTCGCCTGCCATGGCCGCGTCGCGCTGCCCGTAGCGAAACTCGGCCTGCCCGAGGTCAAGCTCGGCCTCATTCCCGGCGCGGGCGGCACGCAGCGCCTGCCCCGGCTGATCGGCGCGGCGAAGGCCTTTCCGATCATGCTGTCGGGCGAACCCATTTCGGCCGGTCAGGCGCTCGAATACGGGCTGCTCGACGAGATCGTCTCCAGCGATCTCGTCGCGGCAGCGATCAGGCTGGCCGAGGGGCTGGCGGCCGAAGGGCGCCGACCTGTCACGAGCGCCGACGACGAGAGGCTGACGGAGGCGGATCGCGAGGCCTTCGAGGGGCTGGCGAAGGAGGCGCTCAGGAAAGCAGAGGGCATGCCGACCGTGCCGGCGCTAGTCGAGGCGGTCCGAAGCGCCTTCCTCCTGCCCTTTGCCGAGGGGCTGGCGGTGGAGCGCAGGCTCTTCCTCTCGCTGATCGCCGACGAACGCTCCAAGGCGCTGCGCCATGTCTTCTTCGCCGAGCGCGAGGTCGCGAAGGTGCCGG
>NZ_JBFUIF010000018.1:0-111162 GCF_056402015.1 Allobosea sp. P4_C6 | reverse complement strand
GCCGAGATGGACGAGAGAGCCCTCCCACATCGTCGGCAGCGTCTGGTCGGCGGTGAACATCCGCGTCTGCGGGAAGTTGAAGCCCTCCGGATCCTTCCACGGCCCGCGCACGAGGAAATACAGGAACTGGACCGCGACATAGGTCAGCATCAGGCTGGTCAGGATCTCGCTGACCTGCAGTTTCACCCGCAGGAATGCCGGGATCGCGGCCCAGGCCATGCCGCCAAGGATACCCGCAAGCACCATGGCGGGCAGGATCCACCACCCGGTCATGCCGTAGGTCAGCAGGGCGACTCCTGTGCCGGCGATCGCGCCCATGATGTACTGCCCCTCGGCGCCGATGTTCCAGACATTGGCCCGGAAGCCGATCGCGAGCCCGAGTGCGATCATGATGAGCGGCGCGCCCTTGACGCCGATATCGGCCCAGCGCTGCGGTTCCAGGAACGGCGTCAGGAAGATGCTGCCGACGGCATGGAAGCCGTCATAGCCCATGGCGGTGAAGACGATCATGCCGAGCAGCATGGTCAGCACGATCGCGATCAGCGGGCTCAAGGCCAGCATCAGCATGCTCGGCTCGCGGCGGCGGCGCCACTCAAGCATGCGCCGTCTCCGCGCCGTGGACACCGCCCATCATCAGGCCGATCTCATCGATGCCGAGGCTGGCGACGGGGCGCGGCACCGACAGCCGGCCTTCGTTGATGACGCAGAGCCGGTCGGCGAGTTCGAGCAGCTCGTCGAGATCCTGGGAGATCACCACCACCGCCGAGCCCTTGGCCGCGAGGTCGACAAGCTCCTGCCGGATCGCGGCGGCGGCGCCAGCATCGACGCCCCAGGTCGGCTGCGAGACGACGAGCACGGCCGGCTGCTGGCCGATCTCTCGGCCCATGATGAACTTCTGCAGATTGCCGCCCGAGAGCGAGCGGGCGAGGGCGCCATTGCCTGTGGTTCTGACGTCGAAGAGCTTGATGACGCTGTCGGCGAAGCGCCGGACGCTGCCGCGGCTGATGAAGCCGTGAGGCGCCAGCGGCAGGCGGTGGCGCGCGGTCAGGACGCCGTTGTCGGCGAGCGAGAAATCCGGCACGGCGGCATGGCCGTTGCGTTCCTCGGGCACGCAGGCGAGGCCGAGAGCCCGACGCGGGCCGGCGCCTTCGAAGCCGATCGCCTTGCCGTCGAGCCTGATCGCCTCGGCATTGGCGGCCAGCTGTTCGCCCGAGAGTGCGGTCAGCAGTTCTGCCTGCCCGTTGCCGGCCACACCGGCGATGCCGAGGATCTCGCCGGCCCGCGCCTCGAACGAGACGTTCTCCAGATCGGTACCGAAAGGCGGCTCGCCCGGCAGGGAGAGCCCCTTGGCCTCCAGCCGGACCGCTCCGGCCACGGCCGCCTTGCCGTGTTCGATCTTGCGCAGCTCCGCGCCGATCATCAGCTCGGCCATGCGCTTGGTCGTCGCGACCTTGGGGTCGCAGGTCGCGACCACGCGCCCGCCGCGCAGGATGGTGGCGCTGTCGCAGAGCGCCTTGATCTCGTGCAGCTTGTGCGAAATGTAGAGGATCGAGCAGCCCTCCGCCGCGATCTGTCTGAGTGTCGCGAACAGGCGCTCGACCTCCTGCGGCGTCAGCACCGAGGTCGGCTCGTCCATGATCAGCAGTTTCGGCTTCTGCAGCAGGCAGCGCACGATCTCGATGCGCTGGCGCTCGCCGACCGAGAGCGTATGCACCTCGCGTTCGGGATCGAGCGGCAGCGAATAGGATTGCAGGATGGCGGCGACGCGGCGCTTGAGCTCCTCGCGGTCCACCGCCTCGTCGAGCCCGAGTGCGATGTTCTCGATCACCGTCATGGCGTCGAACAGCGAGAAATGCTGGAAGACCATGCCGATGCCGAGCCTGCGCGCGGCCTTGGGCGAGGAAATCGCGACGGGCGAGCCGTTCCAGTGGATCGTGCCTTCGTCGGCCTGCTGCACGCCGTAGATGATCTTGACCAGCGTCGACTTGCCGGCCCCGTTCTCGCCGAGCAAAGCGTGGATTTCGCCCGGCTCAACGCTCAGGCTGATGTCTTCGTTGGCTTTGACGCCTGGGAAGCTCTTGGAGATATGGGCGAGCGCCAGCCGCGGCGGCACATCCTGCTCACGCGGCGGATTCATGTCTGGCCCGTCTCCCTTTCGCCGGCTGCCGGCGGCCAAGCAAGCAACGCACCAGCTCGGCTGCCGTCAAGGCCGCGATCACCTCCGGGCGCTTGTCGTCCACATCCGAACCACCGATCGGGCATGTCAATCGCGCCAGCGCCTCGCGCCGGCCGCCGCTGCGCAGGAAGCTCGCCTCGAAGCGCGCGCGCTTGGTGGCGGAGCCGATCATGCCGACATAGGCGGCATCGCCCCGCGCCAGCGCCGCTTCCGCCAGCCGGTAATCCAGCGCGTGGCTATGCGAGAGCACGACGACAGCGGCACCTTGCGGCGCTCCCGCCATCGCATCCACGGGGTCGGCCATGCGGATGCAGGTCACGGTCGGGGGCAGCCCGGTCATGACGTCGTCGCGGTCGTCGATGAGGGAGACCGAAAAGGGCAGGGTCGCCAGCGCCTTCGCCAGCGCACGCCCGGTATGGCCGGCGCCGAAGATCAGGACCGGCGGCCGCGCCGCCGCTTCCGCCTTCTCGCGCGTCGCGATCATGGCGCGCTCGGCCGCACCGCAATGGCGCAGTGAAACGCGCACCCGGCCGCCGCAGCACTGCCCCATCTGCGGGCCGAGCGGGATGTCGAGCAACTGGCCCTCGGCGCCTTCGCTCAGCATGTGCCGGGCGAGGTCGATGCAGTGAAACTCGAGCTGACCGCCGCCGATGGTCCCGGCGACGGCACTCGCGCTGACGGCGATGCAGGCGCCGGCCTCGCGCGGTGTCGAGCCTTCGGCGGCTTCGATCCTTACGAGGACGATGCCTTCGTGGCGATGTGCGGCGAGGAAGGTGGAGAGGGTCATGTCTCACCTCCGCCGTCATTCCGGGGCGGGCCGCAGGGCCGAGCCCGGAACCCATAACCGCAGCTATGGCAGGAAAGAGCGGGTACCGTGACGCTCTTGCGAGCACCATTGGCGGTTATGGGTTCCGGGCTCTTCGCTGCGCGAAGCCCCGGAATGACGGGGGAGGTTCCGAACCTCACCGCCCAACCTCCACCGTGACCCGCTCCACCGCATCCAGCACCCGCTCGGGCGTCGCCGGCGCATCGAGGCGCGGGCAGACCCGATAATCCCCCACGCTCGCCACCGCATCCGACAGCGCATGCAGCACCGAGATCGCCAGCATCAGCGGCGGCTCGCCCACGGCCTTCGAGCGATGGATCGTCGCCTCGCGGTTCGGTGAGTTCTCGAGCAGATGCACGTTGAAGATGCGTGGCCGGTCGGAAGCGACGGGAATCTTGTAGGTCGAGGGCGCATGCGTCCAGAGCCGGCCCTTCTTGTCCCAGACCAGCTCCTCGGTCGTCAGCCAGCCCATACCCTGCACGAAGCCGCCTTCGATCTGGCCCTTGTCGATCGCCGGGTTCAGCGACTGCCCGCAATCATGCAGGATATCGACCCGCTCGACCTTGTATTCGCCGGTCAGCGTATCGATGGCGACCTCGGCTGCCGCCGCGCCATAGGCAAAATAATAGAAGGGATGGCCGCGCCCGGCCTTGCGGTCCCAATGGATCTTCGGCGTGGCGTAGAAGCCGGTCGCCGAAAGCTGGATGCGGGCCATGTACGCGGCCTGGACCAAATCCCCGAAGGCGATGTCGCGGGGGCCGATCTTCACCCGCCCCGGCAGGAAGGCAATGTCCTCGGGCCGCTCCTGCCAGTGCTTCGCCGCGAATTCGGTCAATCGCTTCTTGATCGTCTCGCAGGCATCGAGCGCAGCCATGCCGTTGAGGTCGGAACCGGAGGAGGCGGCAGTGGCCGAGGTGTTCGGCACCTTGCCGGTGGTGGTCGGGGTGATCTTGATCTGGTCGAGCCCGATGCCGAAGGCCTGCGCCACCACCTGCGCCACCTTGATGTAGAGCCCTTGCCCCATCTCGGTGCCGCCATGGTTCAGCGCGACCGTGCCGTCGGTATAGACATGCACCAGCGCGCCGGCCTGGTTGAACCAGGTCGCGGTGAAGGAGATGCCGAACTTGACCGGTGTCAGCGCGATGCCTCGCTTCACGATGAGGCTCTTCGCATTGGCCTCCCGGATCGCCGCCTTGCGGGCCTGGTAGTCTGAGCGCCGCTCCAGCTCGGCGATGACCTCGGCTGCGATATTGTCCTCGACCGTCTGGTGATAGGGCGTGACGTCCCGGCCAAGTCCTTCACTGGAAGAATTGCCGCCATAGAGATTGCGCCGGCGCACCTCCAGCGGGTCGAGCCCTGTCGCGAAGGCGACCTCCTCGATGAAACGCTCGGCCCCGACCATCCCCTGTGGCCCACCGAAGCCGCGAAAGGCGGTGTTCGAGCAGGTATGGGTCAGCAGCGGCTCCGAGCGGGCGCGCACGGCCGGGTAGAAATAGCAATTGTCCATATGGAACAGGGCGCGGTCCGTTACCGGGCCTGAGAGATCGGCGTTCCAGCCGCAGCGCGCGGCATAGACCGCGTCGACGGCGTGGATGCGGCCCTCGTCGTCGAAGCCGATCTCGTAGTCGCAGACGAAATCATGGCGCTTGCCGGTGATCGCCATATCGTCGTCGCGGTCCGGCCGGAGCTTCACCGGGCGCCTGAGCCTGCGCGCGCAGATCGCCGCGACGCAGGCGAAGAGATTGGCCTGTGTCTCCTTGCCGCCGAAACCGCCGCCCATGCGCCGGACCTCGACGGTCACCGCATGCGAGCCGACACCGAGCACGGCGGCGACCATGTGCTGGACCTCACTCGGATGCTGGGTCGAGACCAGCACGAGTATGTCCTCGTCCTCGCCGGGGACGGCGAGCGCGATCTGGCTTTCGAGGTAGAAATGCTCCTGACCGCCGATCGCCATCGAGCCGGTCAGCCGACGCGGGCTCGCGGCCAGCGCCGCGGCGAGGTCTCCGCGTTCGAGCTTCAGCGGATCGGTGACGAGCGTCCCGCCCGCGGCTCTTGCGGCGGCGATGTCGATGAGCGGCGCTTCCTCCGCATAGTCGGCCTTGGCCAGAGCTGCTGCATGGCGCGCCTGCTCGCGTGTTTCGGCTACGACGGCAAAAAGCGGCTGGCCGTGGAAGAGGATCGCATCCGTCGCGAAGAGCGGCTCGTCGTGGCGGTGCGTCGAGGAGATGTCGTTGGCGCCGGGCAAATCCGCGGCCGTCAGCACCGCGACGACGCCGGGCGCCTGCCTCACCGGATCGAGATCGAGCGAGATCAGCCGGCCGTGGGCGATGCCGCTCGTGCCGAGATAGGCGTGGAGCAGGCCTTCCGGCGCGGCGATGTCGTCGATGTAGAACGCTTCGCCCGCGACATGCTTGATCGCCGAGTCGTGGATGCGGGCGCTGCCCACCGGCCCGGCCTCGATGGCGATATCCAGCTTGCGGCGCGCGTCAGCCATGGGCGACCTCCGCCAGCAGGCCGGCAACGCGGGTTTGCCCCGTGGGCGCGGTCGTCTCGATCAGGAAGCGCCGCAGCAGATTGCCGGCGACCTTCAGGCGATAGGTGGCCGAAGCGCGCATGTCGCTGAGCGGTGTGAAATCCTGTGGCAGGGCGGCGATGGCAGCGGCGACAGCTGTCTCATCCCATGGCTGGCCGAGCAGTGCCTCTTCCGCCGCCTTCGCCCGCTTGGGGATGCCGGCCATGCCGCCATAGGCGAGCCGCGCCTCGCTGACGTGGCCATCCGGCCCCAGTCGCAGGCGGAAGGCGCCGCAAATGGCGGAGATATCCTCGTCGAAGCGCTTCGACACCTTGGAGACGTGGAACTGCGCGTCCGTCCCCAGTTTCGGCACCAGCACCGCCTCGACGAACTCGTCCGGGTGCCGGTCCTGCTTGCGGTAGTCGAGGAAGAAGCTTTCGAGAGGGATCGTACGGCGTTCGATGCCGTTTGCGCCTTGGCGCGCCAGCACCAGCGTCGCGTCGAGCGCGATCAGGGCCGGCGGCAGGTCTCCGATCGGCGAGCCGTTGGCGATGTTGCCGCCGATCGTGCCGGCATTGCGCACCTGCTCGCCGCCGAACCGCCGCATCAGCTCGTCGAGCTGCGGCGAGAGTCGGGCGAGGGCGGTCCTGACGTCGATATGACCAGCCATCGCGCCGAAGCGCAGATGGTCGCCCTCGTCTTCGATACCGCGCAACGCCTCGATCCGCCCGAGATAGATCACCGGATCGAGCCGCTTCATGCCCTTGGTGACCCAGAGCCCGACATCGGTGGCGCCCGCCACCAGAGTCGCCTGCGGATGAGTGGCGACGAGCTCGGCCAGGGCCTCGGTCGTCGCGGGCGCATGGAAGCTCCGGCCGGAGCCATCGAGCTTCAGCGTCTCCTCGTCTTGCAACGCCATGAGCCGTTCGGCAACGGCCGCGCGGTCGCGCAGGAAACGGTCCTGCTCGCGCGGCGCGATTTCGTCCATGCGCCGTCCGGCGGCGATGATCGGCTCGTAGCCGGTGCAGCGGCAGAGATTGCCGGCCAGCGCATCCTCGATCCGCCCGATGCCGGGCTCGGCTTCGTTCAGGCGTAGCGCCAGCAGCGACATCACGAAGCCCGGCGTGCAGAAGCCGCATTGCGAGCCATGGCATTCCACCATCGCCTGCTGCACCGGGTGCAGGCTGCCATCCGATCCCTTGAGATGCTCCACCGTGAGAAGCTGGCAGCCGTCCAGCGTCGGCAGGAAGCGGATGCAGGCGTTGATCGCCTCATAGCGCAGCCGGCCGCCGTCGAGCCGGCCGACCACGACGGTGCAGGCGCCGCAATCGCCCTCGGCACAGCCTTCCTTCGTGCCGGTCATGCGCCTGTCGAGGCGCAGCCAGTCGAGCACCGTCAGCGTCGGGTCGCAGCGATCGATCTCGATCAGCGCGTCGCCGAGCAGGAAGCGCAGGGTGTCACGCATGGTGCGGACCTCCGTCCGGCTTCCATTGTAACGAGGTCATTCCGGTCTTGGCCCGGGATCCATGCCGGAGCGCGTCCGGCGAAGGTTCAGGCATGGATCCCGGATCTTCGCTTCGCTGCGTCCGGGATGACCACCGCCGGGTAATGCACAACTTCATGCCCTCAGATTAGGCACGATCCGCGCTTGGCCGGAAGCTTTGATTTGGTGCAGATGTGACGTGGATTTGTGCTGGAGCCGCCGAACGTGACTGCCCCCACCGCCATCCGCGCGCTGCGCGGCCGCCTGCTCTGGTTCGTCGATGATCCCTGGACCGCGGGAGAGGCCGCGCATCGGTTCATTGCGGATGGGCTGCTCGTCATCGAGGGCGGGCTCGTCAAGGCGGCGGGCGAGGCGAAGGCGCTGCTGCCGACGCTGCCTGCCGACGCCGAGATCGTGGACCACCGGCCGCATCTGATCATGCCCGGCTTCATAGACGCGCACATCCACATGCCGCAGACGCAGGTTGTCGCGTCCTATGGCGCGCAGCTGATGGAGTGGCTGAACAAATACACCTTCGTCGAGGAGCAGAAGCTCGGCCAACAGGGCCATGCCGAGAAGCTCTCGCGCTTCTTCCTCGACGAATTGCTTGCGAGCGGCACCACCACGGCGGCGGTCTACTGCTCGGTGCATCCGCATTCGGCGGACGCTTTCTTCGCCGAATCCGAGCGACGCAACACCCGCATGATCGCCGGCAAGGTGATGATGGACCGCAACGCGCCGGAAGCGCTGACCGATACGGCCGAAAGCGGCTATCGCGACTCGAAGGCGCTGATCGCGCGCTGGCACGGCAAGGGGCGGCAGCTCTATGGGATCACGCCACGCTTCGCCATGACCTCGACGCCGGAGCAACTGGCCGCGGCCGGGCAGCTTGCGGCCGAGCATCCCCACTGCCACGTCCAGACCCATATCAACGAGAACCGGGCCGAGATCGCCTTCGCCCGCAAGCTCTATCCCCAGGCCGCGGATTATGCCGACATCTACAGGGGCTACGGCCTGCTCGGACCCAGGAGCCTCATGGGTCATTGCATCCACATGACTCACAACGAATGGCAGGCTTTTGCGGAGACCGGCGCGGTCGCGGTGTTCTGTCCGACCTCGAACCTGTTTCTCGGCTCAGGCCTGTTCGACTGCGCCCATGCCCGCCAGCGCGGCGTCAAGGTCGCCATCGCGACCGATATCGGCGGCGGAACCTCCTATTCGATGCTACGGACCATGGCCGAGGCCTACAAGGTGCTGCAATTGCAGGGGCAGTCGCTGTCCGCCTTCGCGGCGCTGCACGCGATCACGCTGGGCAACGCCGCCGCGCTCGGCCTCGATCATCTGATCGGATCGTTCGAGCCCGGCCGCGAGGCGGATGTGGTGGTGCTCGATACCGGTGCGACACGGGCGATGGCGCACCGGATGGAGACGGTGCGCGATCTGGCCGAGGAGCTTTTCGTGCTCGTCACCCTCGGCGACGAGCGCAATGTCGCCGCGACCTATGTGATGGGGGAACGCACCGCTGGAGCATCATTCTCGGGCGGCGCCTAGCGCCGACCCGAGAATCTCATGCCGAGATAGCTGGTTTCCGAGATGGTCGGGTCAAGCCCGACCATCTCGGCTGTTCAGGCAATTCAGCCCAGCGCGCCGCCCTTGCGGGCGTGGTCGATATAGATCTCGCGCAGGCGCAGCGTCGCCGGGCCGGGCGCGCCGTTATGGATCGTGTGGCTGTCGATCGTGGTCACCGGCATGACGAGGCTGGTCGCGGAGGTGATGAAGGCCTCCTCGGCGTCGATCGCCTCTTCCAGCGTGAATTCGCGCTCCTCGAAGGAGAAGCCCGACTCCGCCAGGAAGGCCAGCACGGCCTTGCGGGTGATGCCCGGCAGCACCTTGTTCGAGAGCGGGCGCGAGATCAGCGTCTTGCCCTTGACGATCCAGGCGGTGGAGGAGGCGCCTTCCGTCACCACGCCGTCCTCGACGAGCCAGGCTTCCTGCGCGCCGCTCTCCAGCGCGAACTGCTTGGCGAGGACGGGGGCGAGCAGGTTGACGCTCTTGATGTCGCGGCGAGCCCAGCGCAGGTCGGGCGTCGAGACGACCTTGATGCCGGTCTTGGCGCCCGGCGCGTTCACGAAATTGCGGGCCTGGGTGAACATCACCAGCGTCGGCTGGACATCCTTGGGGAAGGGGAAGTCGCGATCGGCCGCGCCACGCGAGACCTGCAGGTAGATGCCGCCCTCGTCGAGCCCGTTGCGCTTGATCAGCTCCTCGTGGATCGCGACCAGCTCGGCCTTCGCCCAGGGCAGCGCCAGCCGGATCTCGCCGCAGGAGCGTTCGAGGCGGGCCAGATGCGCCTCGCAATCGACGAGCTTGCCGCCGATCACCGCCGAGACCTCGTAGATGCCGTCGCCGAAGATGAAGCCGCGGTCGAACACGGAAATCTTCGCCTCTTCCTCGGGAAGATAGGCGCCATTGACATAGACGATACGGCTCATCGCTGCGGACTCGCTGGATGGAAAAGGACGCGCCCTTCCTAGCGAAGCTTCGCAGCGGTTGCGAGCACCAAGGCAGGGAAACCGCCCGGCGTCTGGCGCAGGGCCGGCTTGCCTATGGTTTAAGGCTCAGGAAGCGGGTTGGGATCGCGCCGCGCAGGTTCTGCTCGAAGCCGGCGAGCTTCGGCGAAACCAGGTTCTTCGTCGAATAGTGAAGCACCGGAATCCAGGGTTCCTCGGTGATGACGATGCTGTCGGCCTCGCGCAGGATCGCGGCGCGTCGGGCGATATCGAGTTCGTCGGCGGCGAGCTTCATCAGCGCGTCGAATTGCGGATTACTGTATTTGCCGATGTTGAAGCCGGCATTGTCGCTCTGGAACAGGAACAGGAAGTTCTGCGGGTCGGAATAGTCGCCGATCCAGCCATAGCGCGCGACATCGAAATCGCCGCCTTCCCGCAGATAGGCAAAATGCGTGCGGTAATCGGTCTCGACGAAGCGGGTTTCGACCCCGATGGCGCGCCACTGCTCGGCGATCGCTTCAGCCGTGTGGCGGTTGTTGTCGGTGGTGTTGAAGCGGAACTCGATATCGAGCGGCACGCCGCTGCCGAAGCCGGCCGAGGCCAGCAGGCGCTTGGCCTCGTCCTCGCGCTCCAGCACCGAGCTGTAGCGGAAATCGAGTTCGGCGCGCTCGCCGTAATTGCCGATATGCGGCGGCACCACGCCATAGGCCGGCAGCATCGTGCCGCCCCAGATCCGGTCTGCGATGAATTCGCGGTCGAGTTGCAGCGACAGCGCCCGGCGAACGCGAGCGTCGTCGAAGGGCGGCTTGGCGCTGTTGATGATCAGGAAATAGGTCGCGAGATAGGGGCCGATGCGGACCTGCTCGCCGAGCTTTTGCTTCAGCTGCTTGAATTGGTCGGCCGGAATGTCCGTGGTCAGGTGCAGTTCGCCGGCCTGGAAGCGCCGCGCCGCCGCCACGAGGTCGGAGGCCGGATAGAAGATCACCGTATCGATCTTCACATTCGCCGCGTCGTGGAAATGCGGATTGCGGTCGAGCCGGATATGCGAATTCGGGGCGAACTCCTTGATGCTGTAGGCGCCGTTGGTGATCAGGTTCTCTGCCCGTCCCGGCTCCGGCGTCGCGGTGGCGGCGCTCGCCGGGTGGACGGGCAGGGCGCTCTGATGGGTCAGCAGTTCGAGGAGATAGGGCGTCGGCCGTTCGAGCGCGATTTCCAGCGTCCGCTCGTCGACAGCCGAAACGCCGAGACTGTCGAGCGACGAGCCGGCCGCCGCCTTGTGGATCGCCTCGGCATTGCGGAGCGGGTAGAGCAGGTTGGCGTATCTGGCGCCGGTTTCGGGGTTCAGGATGCGGCGGAAGGAATAGACGAAGTCTGCGCCCCTGACCGGATCGCCATTGGACCATTTCGCATTGGCGCGCAGTGAAAAGCGCCAGAGCTTGCCGTCCGGGCTCATCGTCCAGCTCTCGGCGACGCCGGGGACGACTTCCCCCCTCATGTTGTGGATGACGAGGCCTTCGCGCAGATCGCGCAGCAGGTGGGCTTCGGCGACTGTCGAGGTCTTGTGCGGATCGAGCGTTTCCGGATCGCCATCATTGCCGCGATGGAAGACGATCCGGCCCTGTGCCGTCGCGGCACGGGTCGCGGCCAGGATGGCGGCGAGCGCCAAAGGTGCGTTGCGGCGCGTGACATCGAGCATGGCAACCTCCCTCGATCGGGCGTCGTTGCGAGCGATGCCCGACTTGAAAGGAAGTAGAACCCGACTGAGTGAGTCTGCCAAGCCGGAAAACGACGCTCACGTCGTCGTTTTCCGGCCTGGACTGTCAGGAGCTGGCTACAGGCCTAGCGGCCCGCCGCCTTCGCCGCGCTCTCCTGCGCCTCGACGACGGCGACGGCGGTCATGTTGACCACGCCGCGGGCCGTCACCGAGCTGGTGAGGATATGGGCCGGCTTCGCCGTGCCGATCAGGATCGGCCCGACCGGCAGCGCATCGGCCAGCACCTTGGCGAACTGATAGGCGATGTTGGCGGCGTCGAGATTGGGGAAGATCAGGACGTTGGCCATGTCCTTCAGCGTCGAGGAGGGCAGGACGCGCTCGCGGATCAGCGGCACCAGCGCCGTGTCGGCCTCCATCTCGCCGTCGCATTCGAGCTGCGGCGCCCGCTCGCGGATCAGCTTCAGCGCCTTGCGCATCTTGAGCGAGGTCGGGGTGTCCGCCGCGCCGAAATCCGAATGCGAGAGCAGCGCGATCTTGGGCTCCAGGCCGAAGCGCTGGACGTGATTGGCCGCCAGCACGGTCATGTCCGCGATCTCCTCGGCGGTCGGATCGTGCTTCACATGCGTGTCTGAGAGGAAGAAGGCGCCCTTGTTGGTGATGATCAGCGTCATCGCCGCGATGTCGCAGACATTGGGCGCCAGGCCGATGATGTCCTTGATGTGCCGCAGCCGCGACATAAACCGGCCTTCGAGACCGGAGATCATCGCATCGGCCTCACCGCGCGCCACGGCCAGCGCCGCGATCACCGTGTTGTTGGTGCGCACCAGTGCGCGCGCCGCCTCCGGCGTGATGCCGCGCCGGCCGGCGATGTCGAGATAGGTCTGGACGTAGTCGCGATAGCGCGGGTCGTCTTCCGGGTTGATCACCTCGAAGTCGACGCCCGGCTTCAGCGACAGGCCGAAGCGCTGGATGCGGGTCTCGATCACGCTCGGGCGGCCGATCAGGATCGGGATGGCGAGCCCTTCCTCCAGCGCGACCTGGGCGGCGCGCAGCACGCGCTCGTCCTCGCCCTCGGCATAGATCACGCGCTTGGGGTCGGCCTTGGCCTGCTGGAACAGCGGCTTCATCAGGAAGCCGGAGCGGAAGACGAAGCGCGAGAGCTGGTCGCGATAGGCCTCGACATCGACCAGCGGCTTGCGCGCCACGCCAGTCGCCATCGCGGCCTCGGCCACGGCGGGGGCGATGCGCATGATCAGGCGCGGATCGAACGGGTTCGGGATCAGCGAGTTCGCGCCGAAGGTCGAGGCCTCGCCGCCATAGGCGCGCGCCGCGATGTCGGAGGTCGCCTCGCGGGCGAGCGCCGCGATGGCGCGCACCGCGGCGAGCTTCATCGCCTCGTTGATCGTCGTCGCCTGCACGTCGAGCGCGCCGCGGAAGATATAGGGGAAGCACAGGACGTTGTTGACCTGGTTCGGGTAGTCCGAGCGGCCGGTGCAGATCATCGCGTCGGGGCGCACCGCGAGCGCGTCCTCGGGCGTGATCTCGGGATTCGGGTTGGCGAGCGCCAGGATCAGAGGCTTCGCCGCCATGCTCTTGGCCATCTCGGGCTTGAGCACGCCGGCAGCCGAGAGGCCGAGGAAGACATCCGCGCCGCCGATCACGTCGGCGAGCGTGCGGGCGTCGGTCTCCTGCGCATAGATCTCCTTCCAGCGATCCATCAGCGTGTTGCGGCCCTTGTAGACCACGCCGTCGAGATCGGTGACCCAGATGTTCTTGCGCTGCGCGCCCAGCTCGACCAGCAGGTTCAGGCAGGCGAGCGCGGCGGCGCCCGCTCCGGAAACCACGATCTTGACGTCGGCGATCTTCTTGGCGGCGAGGTCGAGCCCGTTCAGCACTGCGGCCGAGACGATGATCGCCGTGCCGTGCTGGTCGTCATGGAAAACCGGAATCTTCATCCGGGCCTTGAGCTGCTCCTCGATCTCGAAGCATTCCGGGCCCTTGATGTCCTCGAGGTTGATGCCGCCGAAGGTCGGCTCCAGCGCCGCGACCACCTCGACGAACTTCTCGATGTTCTTCTGTTCGACCTCGATGTCGAAGCAGTCGATCCCGGCGAATTTCTTGAACAGGACCGCCTTGCCCTCCATCACCGGCTTGGAGGCGAGAGGGCCGATATCGCCGAGGCCCAGCACGGCGGTGCCGTTGGTGATGACGGCGACGAGGTTCTGGCGGGAGGTGAGCTCGGCGGCTTCCGACGGATCGTCGACGATCGCCTCGCATGCGGCGGCGACGCCGGGCGAATAGGCAAGCGCCAGGTCGCGCTGGTTGCCGAGCGGCTTGGTAGCCTGGATCTCGAGCTTACCGGGCCGGGGCTGGCGGTGATAGACGAGCGCGCCCGAGCGCAGATCGTTAGAGAGAGTGCTTTTCATAGCGCGCGTTCATCCCCGCAATCCGAATGTTGCTGGTCGCGCGAAAGCCCCTACGGCGTCAAGCGGTCAGGATGCCTCAACTGGCAGCGCGTTGCCGGGGAGGGGGCCACGCCCGGTTGAATCAATCTGTGAAGGACGTGAATCACGCTCTGAGCCAACCGTTGCAACCTGCTGGCCTGATTCAGGAAATGGCATCCTGAAACGACGCTGGACCGGTCAGGCCCGGATATCGATGGCCGATGCGGGCTCAGAACGCCTTGAAGGTGATGATCGTGTGGGTGTCGGCGATCTCGGGGATCGACTGCACCTTCTGCGCGACGAAATGGCCGATATCGACATCGGCCGCGACATGGAACTTGGCCAGGATGTCGTAGTTGCCGGCGGTCGAGTAGATCTCGGAGGCGATCTCGCGATCGGCCAGCTCGCTGGCGACCTCGTAGGTCTTGCCGAGCTTGCATTTGATCTCGACGAAGAAGGTCTGCATCGCGCGCTCCGAAACTCTGATGCGGTCTGGATAGGGCATCGGCCCGAAAAGTGGAATGCGGTTTTCGGACAAGGCCGATGCGGAAACAAGGGCGATCCTCCGCGCCGGAAGATCAGGCTCCGGCGAGGGCGGCGATGCGCCGGGTCATTGGATTGTCCGGCTCCGCCAGCCCGGCGATGACGGTGAAGTGATTGGCGCCGGGGATCTCCTCATAGCGTGTCGTCACGCCTTCAAGGCCCCAGACATCGACGAGCCGGCGGCTCTGCTTGTGGTACTCGTCGCTCTCTGCGCCGCCGACCACGGCATCCATCGTCAGCCGCGACGGTGCCGACCAGAACAGCGGGCTTTCGAGCTCGGCCGCCTCCATGCTGAGGCCGAGCGCCTTGTTGATGCTCGTCTCGGTCAGGGGCTTGAGGTTGTAGAGGCCGGAGATGCCATAGGCGGCCGGCACCAGATGCTCGGGCAGATCGGCGTCGACATTCTTCCAGTCGGTGGCCAGCGTGCAGGCGCTGAGATGCCCGCCGGCGGAATGCCCGGTCGCGACGACGGGCAGGCCGAAGCGCCGCCATAAGGCAGCAGCTGCCTGCTGCAGCTCCCAGACGATATGGCCGAGATCGACCTGCGGGCAGAGGTCGTAGCCGACAACCGCGACGGGCAGGCCGAGCCCGTTCAACCCCCGTGCCATATGCGAGAAATGGCTGCGATCCAGTCTCTGCCAGTAGCCGCCATGGATGAACATGACGAGCGCGTTGCCTTGGATCGTTTCGGGTTTGAACAGATCGTAGAACTGCCGCTCGCCCTCGCCATAGGAGACGCCGAGTTCGCACAGCGCCGTGGCGCGGTAGGCCGCGGCATCGGCCTGCCAGCCGGCGACGATGCCGGGATGCTCCGGCACGCGGGCGCGGTTGTCGTATTCGGTCTCGTAATCCGGCGACATCGGTATCCTGCTCGGGAGAAGGCTCGGCTGACTTCGGAACTACGGTGGCAGCCGCGCGCGGTTTCCGCCAGCGCTTTTGACAGGTCGTACTGTCGGCGCCAAAACCGGCTATCCGCAGCAAGCGGAATCTGGAGGCCGCCATGGAAAACCCTGTCCTCGCCGAAGTCACGCGCGGCAATGTCGTCGAATCGCGGCATCGCGGTTCCGCGATCGTGGTCGATGCCGATGGGGCGGTGGTCTTCGCCACCGGCGATCTCGATCGGCCGGTGTTTCCGCGTTCGGCCGTGAAGGCGATCCAGGGGCTGCCGCTCCTGGAGAGTGGCGCTGCCGATCGTTACGGGCTGACGGAGGCCGAGATCGCGCTCGCGGTGTCCTCGCATTCCGGCGAGCCGCTTCACGCCCAGACCTCGCTCGCCATGCTGAAGAAGGCTGGGCGCGATGCCGGCTGTCTCGAATGCGGCGCGCACTGGCCGATGAACGAGGCCGTGGCGCGCGAGCTGGCTAAATCGGGCGCCGAACCCAGTGCGCTGAACAACAACTGCTCCGGCAAGCATGCCGGCTTCGTCTGCCTCGCCTGCGGTCTGGATGAGGACCCGGCCGGCTATGTGAAGGCGATCCACCCCGTGCAGCAGGCGGTGCGGGACGCGCTGGAGACGGTGACCGGCGCGCCCCATACCTCCGAGCGCATGGGCATCGACGGCTGCTCGATTCCCTCCTACGCCGTGCCGCTCAAGGCGCTGGCGCTCGGCTTCGCGCGGCTGGGCACCGGCCATGGCTTCGGCCCCGAGCGGGCGAAAGCGGCCGCGCGCATCCGCGCCGCCGCAGCCGCCCATCCCTTCATGGTGGCCGGCACAGGCCGCTACGACACGCGGCTGATGGAGCTGCTGGGCGCGCGCGCCTTCACCAAGACCGGGGCCGAGGGTGTCTATTGCGCCGCCCTCCCGGAGCTGGGCTACGGCATCGCGCTGAAATGCGATGACGGCGCCGGTCGCGCCGCGGAGGTTGCGCTCGGCGCGCTGATCGCCCGCTTCCTGCCAATGGACGAGCCGACGCAGGCGGCTTTTGCGCCGCTGCGCGAGACCGTGCTGAAGAACTGGAACGGCATCGAGGTCGGTCGCATCCGCGCGCCGGCCGCCTGAGGCCGTCTCAGCGCACCGCGTTGTTCGCGATTGTGATCCCCGCGGCCTTCGGGTCGGGGGCCTTGGCGAGGTCGCCAGTGACGGGCTTGCCGTATTCGGTGCCGACGATGGCGCCGTCGCGGGCTTCGTCGATGACGTTGTTGGCGATCAGCGCGTTGCGTTCCTTCGGCACCAGCGAGACGGAGATGCCGATCCCGGCTTTGCGGACCACGTTGCCGGTGGCGGATAGGTTGCGCATGCCCCAGGACCAGCCGAGCGAGATGCCGATCTCGCTGGCGTTCTCGATGGCGTTGCCGGTCACGGCTGCTTCCGCCTCGACATGGACGCCGATGCCGCCGACCGGCGCCTTGCCGTTAGGGGCGATGGCCCGCCGGGCATTGCGGATAATGTTGTTGGCGAAGACGGCGAGCCGCCCGCCATGGTCGAGATTGGTGATGTTGGCGCCCTGGGCGCAATCCTCGACCAGGTTGTTGGCCATGATCGTGCCCTCGAAGGCGAATTCGGCATAGAGCCCGACCTCGCCGCAGCGCCGCCCCTGATTGCCGAGAATCTGCACGCCGGAGCCCGAATTGTTGCGGATGAAGGTCATGGCGCAATCACGCAGCTGGTTGCCTTCGATGATGACGCCGCCGGCGCGATAGAGACTGATGCCGTTGCCGTTCTGGCCGTCGCCGCCGGCATCGGCGCGGACGCGGCTCACCCGGTTGCCGCGGACGATCGAGCGATCGTCGCCGGGCTGGCTGCGCCAGATCTGGATGCCGTTACTGCCGCAGTCCTCGACCTCGTTCTGCTCGATCGCCAGACCGGCCTAGTCGAGCGAGAACAGGGCGGAATCGCGCATGCCGCGGAACTTGCTGGTCGCGATGCGCCCGCCGCAGCGGTTGAGCACAAGGCCGACCGAGCCGGCCTTGGCGAATTCGCAATCCGAGATCGCGATCTCGCCGACGGTGTCGCAGGCCACGAGCCCTGCCTTCTGGGGCGAGGGGATATCGAGGCCGTCGAAGGTCAGTCCGGAAAGGCTCGCGCGGCCGATATTGGAAGCGACGAGCAGCGGGCCGCCGCTCGCGGTGACGAGGCGCGTCTTGCCGGAAACCCCGATGAGCTGCGCGCCGTCCGGCAGCTGGACGGCACTGAGGCGGTAACGGCCGGGCGGCAGGACAAGCGGCGCGCCGCGCTTCGATGCCTCGTTCAGGGCAGCTTGCAGCCGCTGCGACTGATCCTCGACCGCGCCGGGCCGCATCCCGAAATGGCTGGCGTCCAGGCCGAGATGGCCGAGCGGGCCTCTGTTCGCCGGGGTGGGCTGTGCCCAAGCCGGCAAGGTGGGTCAGGCCGCGCCGACGAGGCCGGCCGCCAGCAATCCGCGCCGTGAGAGGGCCATGAAACCTCCTGTTCGGTCGAGCCACGATCAAGCGCCGTGCCAGCGCTGACGTGCCGATTTGGAACGGGCTTGTGAAGAGAGGCGGCCGATTTCGGCTAGAGCCCAAGCGCCTGCGCGATCTCCTCGGCGGCAAGCGTCGGGGCCAGCTTGCCGGATGAGACGGCGGCCTCCAGCTCCGGGGTGCGCGCCTTCAATGCGGGATCGTGCCGAAGCCTGGCCTGCAAGCGGTCCTGCACCATCGCCCACATCCATTTGACGTCCTGGCGCCGGCGCTTCTCGTCGATCAAGCCTTTCGCCTCGAAGCGGGCATGGTGCTCCTCGACCTTGGCCCAGAGCGCGTCGAGCCCATCGCCGGTCAGCCCCGAGATGGTCACGACCGGCGTGCTCCAGAGCGGCGACGCGGGCGCGAGGATGTGCAGTGCCGCCTTGTATTGCGCGGCCGCTGCGCGGGCGGCGGTCGCGCCGGTGCCATCGGCCTTGTTGACCGCGATCATGTCGGCAAGCTCGATGATGCCCTTCTTGATGCCCTGCAACTCGTCGCCGGCATTGGGCAGCATCAGGACGAGAAAGAAATCGGTGAGATCGGCGACCGCCGTTTCCGACTGGCCGACACCGACCGTCTCGACCAGGATGATGTCGAAGCCAGCCGCCTCGCAGAGCAGCATCGTCTCACGCGTCTTGGCGGCGACGCCGCCCAGCGTGCCGGAGGAGGGCGAGGGGCGGATATAGGCGTTGGGGTCGACGGCGAGCTGCGCCATCCGCGTCTTGTCGCCGAGGATCGAGCCGCCCGTGCGCGTGGAAGAGGGATCGACCGCGAGCACCGCGACCTTGTGGCCCTTGCTGGTGAGATAGCCGCCGAGAGCATCGATCGTCGTCGATTTGCCGACGCCGGGCACGCCGGTGATGCCGACGCGGATCGCGCGCCCCGTATGCGGCAGCAGCCGCTGGATCAGCGCCTGCGCCTTCTCGCGATGATCGGCGCGGCGCGACTCGACCAGCGTGATCGCGCGGGCCAGCGCGGCGCGCTCGCCGGCGAGGATCGCATCGCCGAGCGATTCGGCTGGGGAAGTGCGGTCGGCCATGGCGCCAGTTAGCAAGCAGGCGCCGCGGGCGACAAGGCATCCCGCGCATCACTTGCATCATCACTGTGTCATGCAGGCATCTTGAAGATTTGGGCCTGTGGTGAGACGACTTGGCGAATGAAGGGCGTGGTGATGCGGCTTCGTGGTGTTCTGTTGGCGTTGGTGCTGCCGCTGCTCGTGGCCGCCTGTGCAACGCCGCGCGTGCTGGAACTGACCCAGGCGCCGGCCGCCGATATCGCCGGCAAGGTCGAAATCTACGTTGCGACGACGCGTGAGCCTTCGGCGCAGCCCGTCTACTTCAGCGGCGAGCGCGGCCCCAAGCTGTCCTTCGCCCGGCTCGACATCACCGTTCCGCGCGACCACAAGGCCGGCAATCTGGAACTGCCGAGCTCGGGGCCCGGCGACCCGGCCAAGCACTTCACCGCTACCTATGTCCAGCGGCTCGATCTCGCGCCCATCGTCTCCGACGTGCGCAGGGAACTGCAGCGGCGTCCGGCATCGCAGCGCGACGTGCTGGTCTTCGTCCACGGCTACAACACGAATTTCGCGGATGCCGCCTATCGCTTCGCCCAGATCGTCTATGATTCCGGCTTCAAGGGCGTGCCAGTGCTGTTCTCATGGCCGTCGCGCGGCGAGCTCCTCGCCTATCCCTACGATCGCGAGAGCGCCTTTTACTCGCGCGATTTCCTCGAAGGGAATTTGCGGGCGATCGCGCGCGATCTCGGCACCTCGCGCATGGATATCCTCGCCCATTCGATGGGGACGCTGCTGACGCTGGAAACGTTGCGCCAGGCCGCGATCCGTGGCGACGGCGCTTTCGGCGGCAAACTGCGCGACGTGATGCTCGCGGCGCCCGACGTCGATCTCGACGTCTTCAAGACGCAGATGAATCAGATCAGGCGACCAGTTACCGTCTTCGTTTCGGCCGACGACAGGGCGCTCGACTTCTCCCGTCGCTTCGCCGGTGACAAGAGGCGCCTCGGCGCCGTTTCGGCGAAGGATGCGGAGATCGTGGCCGAGCTGGAGAAGCTCGGCGTGCGTATTGTCGATATCTCCGAGGTGACGTCGGCCGACAGCCTGAACCACGCCAAGTTCGCCTCCTCGCCCAAGGTCGTGCAGCTCATCGGTGAGCGGTTGCGGCAGGACAAGGGGATCGGCTTCGCCGGGCCGCAATTCGGCGATCGGATCGGCGATGTTGCAGGCGGCGTCGTCGGCACGGTGGGCTCGACGGTCGGGTTGGTCGTGACCGCGCCGTTGACGATCCTGTCCGGCGGACGCTGATGTCACATCGCTGCAACGACCGCGAACCTCCGCGCGCTGAGCGCGGGCTCGCCGCATTCTGGCCGCGTTAGCCTGCCCTTAAGGGCGCGGCCGGCCAGTTCGGCCCTCACGATTGATCGGATACCTGTCACCATGCCTGTCACGAGGCGCGCCTTTTCATGCCGTTCGCTGGCGCTCGCCACATTGCTGCCGCTCGGGCTCGCCGCCTGCGCGCAGAGCGAGGCGAGCGTTTCGCCCTTCAGCGAGCCCGAGAGGGCCGACACCTCGTCGCTCGGCAAGGATCCGCGGCTACTGGTGATGACGACGCGCAGATCGACCGGCAATGCCCCACCGTATTTCGGCACCGATCGCGGAGCACTGACCTTTGCCGAGGTGCGCCTGTCCCCGCCCGGGCGCGGCATCACGGGGCGGGTCTCGTCCGCCGTGAGCGGCGATTGGGCTGTGCTCGGTGTCGGCCGCGAGGTGACCAACGAGGCGGCCCGTGCGCTCTCCGAAGCCGTCAACGGCCGCGACGTGCTGCTCTTTGTCCACGGCTTCAACGAGACGTTCGAATCGGCGGCGCGCAGCGCCGGCCAGCTTTCGCATTCGCTCGAATTTCAGGGCCGTACGGTGCTCTTCACCTGGCCGTCGGGCGGCAAGCTCTTCGACTATGCCTATGATCGGGAGAGCGCGCTCTGGTCGCGCGATGGCTTCGCCCAGACCCTGCAGGCGCTCGTCGCCAACCCCACGGTCGGGCGCATCCACATCGTCGCCCACTCGATGGGAACCTTCCTGACGCTAGAAGGGCTGCGCGAGTTGCGCGATTCCCAGGATGTCTATGCGCGGATCGGCTCCGTGGTGCTGGCCTCGCCCGATGTCGACATCGACGCCTTCGAGCAGACGGTGAAGCGGCTCGGCCCGCTGGCGCAGCGCATGACCGTGATCATCGATCCGGGTGACCGTGCGCTGGCGGTCTCCGCGCGCATCGCCGGCGGCGTCGCTCGCGCCGGTGCTGCCGATCGCTCGCGGCTCGATGCATTGGGCGTGCGCGTCGCCGACACCTCCGGCCGGGGCTGGAGCATGCTGCGCCATGACCTGTTCCTGTCGAACAGCGAGGTCACGCAGGTCGTACGCCGGGCGATGGAACGCGGCGTCTGATCAGATCGGCGGCAGGCCGGAGCGCTTCTTGATCGTCGCCAGAGCGAAGTTGGATTCGACCGACTGGATGCATTTCAGCCGCGTCGCCTTCTGCTTCAGGAAGCGCTCATAGCCTTCGATGCCGTCGGTGACGACGCGCAGCAGGTAGTCCTGCGAGCCGGTCATGAGGTAGCATTCGGCAACTTCGCTCCAGCCTTCGACCGCCTTCTCGAATTCGGCGATCTGCTCCTGGTTCTGCTGCGTCAGCCGCACCGAGACGAAGACGCTGAACGGCAGCCCGTAGGCCTTGGGGTCGACGATCGCGGCATAGCCCTGGATGACGCCGGTCTCTTCGAGTCGTTTGAGGCGGCGCAGGCAGGGTGTCGGCGAGAGCCCGACCCGCTGCGAGAGGTCCTGGTTGGTGATCCGGCCATCCTCGCGCAGCACGGCGAGGATTCGGCGATCGATCGTGTCGAGCATGATATGCTCCATATGAAGACAAGATGAGCAGGAAGATGCGCATCAGGGTGTAGGACGAGCTTCATCGACCAAGCAATGGCGCTGCGAGAAGAATATTCTGGGTTCTGGAAAACGACCGCCGCAGGCACATAGGGAGAAGGCCATGAGCGACGACAGCTATCACAAGGACCGGATCGCCAACCGCAAGCTTCATCCGGAGACGCTGATGATGGGGTTCGGCTATTCGCCGGCCATGTCGGAAGGCTCGCTCAAGCCGCCGGTCTTCCTGACCTCGACCTTCGTCTTCGAGAATGCACAGCAGGGCAAGGATTTCTTCGACTTCACCTCGGGCCGGCGCCGGCCGAAGCCCGGCGAGAAGCCAGGGCTGGTCTATTCGCGCTTCAACCATCCCAACATGGAGATCCTCGAGGATCGCCTGGCGATCTGGGACGAGGCCGAGAAATGCGCCGTCTTCGCCTCGGGCATGGCGGCGATCGCTACGACCTGCTTCGCCTTCCTGAGGCCGGGCGACACGATCCTGCATTCGCGCCCGCTCTATGGCGGCACTGAGACGCTCTTGAAGAACCAGATGGGCGCTTTTGGCGTCACGCCATTCGGCTTCACCGACGGGCTCGACATCGAGCAGATGCGGGACGTCGCGCGGGCCGCCGCAGCCAAGGGCCGCGTCGCGATGATCCTGGTCGAGACGCCGGCCAACCCGACCAACGGCCTCGTCGATCTCGCCGCCTGCAAGATGATCGCGGACGAGCTCGAGAAGTCGCAGGGGCATCGCCCGCCGGTCGTCGTCGACAACACCATGCTCGGCCCGAAATACCAGAAGCCGCTGAAGGAGGGTGCCGATCTCTCGCTGCTCTCGCTGACCAAATATGTCGGCGGCCACAGCGATCTCGTGGGCGGCTCGATCAGCGGCTCGGATGCGCTGGTGCGGCAGGTCAAGAGCTGGCGCGGCTCGCTCGGCACGCAGGCCGATCCGAACTCCTGCTGGATGCTGATGCGTTCGCTGGAGACGCTCGACATCCGCATGAGCCGCGCCAATGAGAACGCCAAGCTGGTGGCCGACTATCTGGAGAGCCACCCCAAGGTGGCCAAGGTCCACTATCTCGGCAATCTCAAGGACGGCGACCCGCGCAAGGCTGTCTTCGACCGACAATGCACGGCGGCGGGCTCGACCTTCGCCTTCGACGTCAAGGGCGGTGAGAAGGAAGCCTTCGCCCTGCTCGACAACCTGCAGATCATGAAGCTCGCGGTCAGCCTCGGCGGCACCGAGACGCTGGTCTCGCACCCGGCCGCCATGACCCATTCCGGCGTCGCCAAGGAATTGCGCGAGGAGATCGGCCTGACCGACGCGCTGATCCGCATCTCGGTCGGCATCGAGAACATCGAGGACCTGATCTCGGATCTGGCGCAGGCCTTCGAAGCCGTGTGATCTCGCCGGTCGCCCGCGCTCGCTTCAGCCGAGACCGAGGAAAAGCGCGAGCGAACGGTTGACTGCGATCATCATGTCCGGATCGACGCGGCCAACAATCTGGCCGATCCGGTCCCTGCGCACGGTCATCGCCTTGTCGACCATGATCTGGGAGGCAAGGCGCAGCCCGTTCGCGGCATTGGGTTGAATGGTCAGCCTGATCAGCGGCGCGTCGACGAGGTCGCTGGAGAGCAGCAGAACCGTGACCGTCGCCGTCAGATCGAACGGGTCTGCCTGGACGATCAGGGCAGGGCGGGGTTTGCCGAAATCGCCGGCGAGCGCGACGGTGACAAGATCGCCGCGCTTCATTCAGGAGCGCGGTCTAGGTCTTCCAGAGCCGCGTCGAGAAAACCGTCCAGATCATGGTCGGCGCTGTCGGCCGCTGCGGCCATTCGCGCTTGCCGTCGGCATTCCTCGTTGAAGCCGGGCTGTCGCGTATCGGGGATCCAGATCTGGATAGGCCGCAAGCCGGCTGCCCGCAATGCTTCACGGCGCTTCTGGACGCGTCTGGCTGTCGATGCCGCCATGTCGATCCCTCGCTTCGATCGTTACATGTAACGCTTTCGGCGTTGCTGTTCAAGGCGTCAGGCGGAGGCCGCTCACACCCCGATCCGCCCCCAGCCCGGCAGCTTCAGCGCGGGGCTGCGCAGATCGAAGCCGGCGACGAGGCCCAGGAGATTGATCTCGACCCCCTCGACCCAGCCGACGGTCACGCCGGCCAGCCCGTAAAGCGAGGCCTGGACGCCGGTCCGGCTGGGGGTGAGACCGGCGAACAGGCCATCGGCGCGCCAGTCCTTGCCGATCGCCGTCGGCGGCAGGGCCTCTCTCAGCTCCGGAACCTCCGACAGGACGTGCTGGACGAAGCTGTTCGAGTTCGGCCCGGGCCAGGCGAGATAGCTGCCGGGGCTGGAATAGCTGTAGCTTGCCACGGCCGAACGGATGCGCGGGATCAGGCGCTCGGCCGCCTCGCCGCGGATCTCGGCCACCGGTTCCGGCACATTGCCGAACCAGCGCCCGTCCGCGTCGCGATGATTGACCCGCACAGGGGCGCCCCAGCCGACCACGTCGAAGCGCGTATAGGTGCTGGCGCCGCGTTCCTTCACCACGACCCAGGAATGATGCGCGAAGATGCCGCGCCAGCGGCCGACCCGGGCTGCGAAGACGTGGATCGTCGCCTCGGGCTCCGTCGCGGCGGCAGGCAGAAGCTTCGCACTCGTCCAGTCGGCGCGGCGCCAGTCGGGGGCGTGCGTCTGCCAGACCCACCAGCCGGCATGGGATGCCAGCGGCAACAGGAAGGCGAGAGTGAAGAACAGCAGGAAACGGCGGAAAAGATGCATATGGCACGATATGTGGCGCTCGCACGCGCCGGCAAGGAGCGAGCCGATCACGCTCCTGTCAGCCCGGCCGATCGACAAGCTTCCGGGCAGGGCGCCTGGCCGAGTCCGCGCCATGCAGCATGGGCCGATTATTTCGGCAGGTCTTGCCTGTGTGCGGGCGTTCCGTCGCGCCCGATGTCGGTTGATGCCGGGGGGAAAGCTGGTAGCGTGCGCGGCGCCAAACGATGGAGGGGCGGATTGGGTAGGACGACGAAGCGACTGACCGCGGCGATCGCGGCCTGTGCGATGGGACTGGGATTTCTCGCCGCGCCGGCGGCCGCGCAGGACAAGCAGCTGCGCATCTTCAACTGGTCGGACTATGTCGATCCGGAGGTGCTCGACGCCTTCAAGAAGGAAACCGGCATCACGGTCGTCTACGACACCTTCGACCAGATGGAGACGGTCGAGACCAAGCTTCTTGCCGGCAAGACTGGCTATGACCTGATCGTCGTCACGGCCTCCTTCCTGCCGCGCCACATCCCGCTCGGCCTCTACCAGCCGGTCGACAAGGACAGGGCGCCGAACCTGAGGAATCTCTGGCCGGAAATCCAGACGCGTCTCTCCAAATACGATCCCGGCAACAAATACGCCGTGAACTACATGTGGGGCACGACCGGGGTCGGCTACAACGTCGCCAAGATCAAGGAACGCCTCGGCCCCGACGCAGGGATCGACAGCTGGAAGATCGTCTTCGAGCCGGAGCAGCTCAAGAAGCTCTCCAACTGCGGCGTCCATGTGCTCGATGCGGTCGAGGAGATGTTCCCGGCGGCGCTGCGCTATCTCGGTCTCGATCCCGACTCCAAGAACGAGGCCGATCTCAACAAGGCCGGGGAACTCCTGCGCAAGATCCGCCCTCACATCCAGAAATTCCACTCCTCGGAATACATCAACGCCCTGGCGAACGGCGATATCTGCCTGGCCGTCGGCTATTCCGGCGACATCCTCCAGGCGAAGAAGCGCGCCGAGGAGGCCAAGAACGGCGTCCAGATCGCATATTCCATCCCGAAGGAAGGCGCGCTGATGTGGTTCGATTCCTTCGTGATCCCGAAGGGCGCCGGCAATGTCGACGCGGCGCTGAAGTTCATCGACTTCGTCAACCGGCCCGCGATGGCGGCGAAGAACTCCGACTTCATCCAATATGCCAACGGCAACATCGCCTCGAAGCCGCTGCTCTCGGCGGCGGTGCGCGACAACCCCGGCATCTACCCGTCCGACGCGGTGATGGCGCGGCTCTATACGATCACGCCCTATGACCAGAAGGCCCAGCGGCTGGTGAACCGGCTCTGGACCCGCGTGAAGACCGGCAAGTGACCGGCTCTCGGCAGGGGCGGCGGGCATGAAGAAGACCTCGCCCGGCAGCGTGCGCCGGGCTTTCCAACCCTGGAACGACCCGGCGGCGAAGCCGCTGGTCACGTTCCGGGGCGTGACCAAGCGTTTCGGCGACGTGACTGCCGTGGGCGATCTTTCGCTCGCGCTCTATCCCCGCGAGTTCTTCGCGCTGCTCGGGCCTTCCGGCTGCGGCAAGACCACGCTGATGCGCATGCTCGCCGGCTTCGAGAGGCCGGACGAAGGCACGATCCTGCTGGACGGGCAGGACATCACCGGCATTCCGCCGCATCTGCGGCCAATCAACATGATGTTCCAATCCTACGCGCTGTTCCCGCATCTGACCGTGGCCGGCAACATCGCCTATGGGCTGAAGCGCGAAGGGCTGGCGCGTGCCGAGATCGACCGGCGCGTCGACGAGATGCTGGCGCTGGTCAAGCTCTCCGGGCTCGGCGGGCGCAAGCCGCATCAGCTCTCCGGCGGCCAGCGCCAGCGCGTCGCGCTCGCCCGCTCACTGGCCAAGCGGCCGAAGCTGCTGCTGCTCGACGAGCCGATGGCGGCGCTCGACAAGAAGCTGCGCGAGCAGACCCAGTTCGAGCTGATGGACCTGCAGAGCGAGCTCGGCCTCACCTTCATGGTCGTCACCCACGATCAGGACGAAGCCATGACGATGGCCGACCGCATGGCGGTGATGGATCACGGCAAGCTCGTCCAGATCGGCCCACCGGACGTGATCTACGAGGCGCCCGCCAATCGCCACGTCGCCGAGTTCGTTGGCGACATCAACATCTTCGAGGGCCAGGTCGAGGGGGTTCAAGGCGAGCTCGTCCGGGCGCAGGTGCCACTCGTCGGCGCCGTCGAGCTCGACGAGGAGGCCCCGGTGCTGAAGCCGGGCGAGGCCTTGCTGGTCGGCATCAGGCCCGAAAAGATAGAGATCGGCCATGACGAGCCGGGCCAAGTGGTCAACAAGATCGCCGGCGAGATCTGGGATATCGGCTATCTCGGCGACTTCACCATGATCCAGGTGATGATCGGGGGAGAGGGCGGCCAACTGGTCAAGGTCGCGCTCGCCAACCGCACGCGCCGGATGGCGCGGCCTTTCGCCTGGGACGACAAGGTCTGGCTCTCCTGGGATGTCGAGGCCGGCGTGGTATTGCCGCCATGAGGCGTGTTGGGAACCTGACCGTCATTTCGGGGCTTCGCGAAGCGAAGAGCCCGGAACCCAGAACCGATGCCATTCCGGCGGTGTGCTCGGCGGCGAGGGCGCCTTCTCATGGAAAGTGCATCGGTTCTGGGTTCCGGGCTCAGGTCTGCGACCTGCCCCGGAATGACGGCGGAGCGTGGACATGAGTGCTGGGGCCAGTCTTCGCCGCCTCGTCGTGGCCGTGCCCTATCTCTGGCTGGCGCTGTTCTTCCTCGCGCCCTTCGCCATCGTCCTGCGCATGGCGTTCTCGCAGGCGGCGACCGCCCTGCCGCCCTACGCACCGCATTGGGAGGGCTTGGCCCAGCTCGGCGAATTCCTCTCCCAACTCGACCTGGCGAACTTCAGCCTGCTCGGCGACGATGCGCTCTACTGGCAGAGCTATCTCTATTCGCTGCGCATCGCGGGCTTGACGACGCTGTTCGCGCTCGCGATCGGCTATCCGCTCGCCTATGCCATGGCCTCGGCACCGCCGCGCTGGCGCGGCATGCTGCTCGTCTTCGTCATCCTGCCGTTCTGGACCTCCTTCCTGATCCGCGTCTACGCCTGGATCGGCATCCTCAGGCCCGACGGGCTGCTCGATGCGTCTTTGGCCTTCCTTGGCTTCGAGGCCGAGCCGCTGCGCCTGCTCAACACCGAGACGGCGGTGCTGCTCGGCATGGTCTATTCCTACTTGCCATTCATGGTGCTGCCGCTCTTCGCGACGCTGGAGAAGCTCGACCGCGGCCTGCTCGAAGCGGCCGCCGATCTCGGCGCGAGGCCGTTGACGGCATTCCTCACCGTAACCCTGCCGCTCTCCTTGCCGGGCATCCTCGCCGGCTCGGCGCTGGTCTTCATCCCGGCGGTCGGCGAATTCGTCATCCCCGACCTGCTCGGCGGCCCCGACACCGTGATGATCGGCAAGGTGCTGTGGAACGAGTTCTTCTCCAACCGCGACTGGCCGCTGGCCTCGGCCGTAGCGGTGGTGCTGCTCGTCGTGCTGGTCTTGCCCCTCGTCCTGCTTCAGCGAGCGCGGCTGCGGCGAGAGATGGCGGCATGAGGAGGCTCGGCCCCGGACTCATTCTCGCGCTGATCGTCGGCTTCGCCTTCCTCTATCTGCCGATCCTGACGCTGATCGCGTACTCGTTCAACGCCTCGCGGCTGGTGACGGTCTGGGGCGGCTTCTCGACGCATTGGTACGGCGCGCTGATGCGGAACCAGCCGCTGCTCGACGCCGCCTGGCTTTCGATCCGCCTCGGCTTCGTCTCGGCGACGCTCGCGACGATCTTGGGCACACTGGCGGCGCTCGCTCTCGCCCGCCATGGGCGCTTCACGGGGCGCACGCTCTTCTCCGGCATGGTGCTGGCGCCGCTCGTCATGCCCGAGGTGGTGACGGGCCTGTCGCTGCTGCTGCTCTTCGTCGCTGTCGATGTCGAGCGCGGCTTCTGGACCGTTACGGTGGCCCACGCGACCTTCAGCCTCGGCTTTGCCTGCATCGTCGTCCAGTCGCGGCTGGCCGGCTTCGACCGTTCGCTGGAGGAGGCGGCGCAGGACCTTGGCGCCACGCCCGTCGTCACCTTCTGGACCGTGACTTTGCCCCTGATCTGGCCGGCGGTGGCGGCGGCCTGGATGCTCGCCTTCACGCTTTCGCTCGACGATCTCGTCATCGCCAGCTTCACCACCGGCCCGGGCGCGACCACGCTGCCGATGCGGCTCTATTCCGCGGTCAAGCTCGGCGTCTCGCCCGAGATCAACGCCGCCTGCACGATCATGATCGGGGCCGTGGCTGTCGTCGTGATCGCGGCTTCACTGCTGCTGAAGCGCGAACAGCTGTCCGGCAGTTAAAGCAAGCTTGGTGTGCGAGGCACCACGACGTCCGGGCTCAGGCCTACGGCCTGCCCCGGAATGACGCTGGTTCCGTCGAAAGTCAGCACTCCCTAAACGGCGGCTGAACGGCGCCCTCAAATCCCGTTCAGCCGCAATCTGCGAATGTCCGTTTCAAGGCAGGGATCTTCCGGCCTCCAGACAGGACAGGGACAATGTTCCGCAATCGCGCCCGCATCGGTTTTGCCGCATTCGCCCTCGGCGGCGTCGCGCTCGCAGCCTCGACATTCGCCGGGACCGGCAATGCCCAGGCCTTCGGCGATCGCTACGAGCGTGGCTACGAGCGCCCGGCATATGGCGCCGGCTGGCGCCCGGCACCGCCGGCCATGCACGGCTTCTGGGGCCAGCGCCGCTGGCACCGCTATTCCGACGGATATGGCATGCGGCCGCCTCCGCCGCGCTACGGCTATGGTTACGGCTGGCGGTAAGTGTCGCCACGTCGGCCGTAATCATGGGGCGGGCGCGGCCTAGGGGCAGCGCCCGCCTTCTTGTCTTACTCCGCCGCTGTCCGCTGCACGTAGCCGAGGCGCTTGTTCAATTCTTCGAGCAGCTTCTCTGCGGCATCGGCGATGACCGTGCCGGGCGGGAAGATCGCCGAGGCGCCGGCCTCGATCAGCGCCTCGAAATCCTGCGGCGGGATGACGCCGCCGACGACGATCATGATGTCGGGTCGGCCGGCCTGGGCAAGCGCGGCCTTCAGTTCCGGCACGAGCGTCAGGTGGCCGGCCGCGAGCGACGAGACGCCGACGATATGGACGTCGTTCTCGACCGCCTGCCGCGCCGCCTCGTCCGGCGTCGCGAAGAGCGGGCCGATATCGACGTCGAAGCCGAGGTCGGCGAAGGCCGAGGCGATCACCTTCTGGCCGCGATCATGCCCGTCCTGCCCCATCTTGGCGACGAGGATGCGCGGGCGGCGCCCATCGGCCTCCTCGAACGCCTGGCACATCATCTGGACGCGCGTGACGGCTGGGTTCATCTCGCCGACCTCCCGCTTGTAGACACCCGAGATAGCCTTGATCTCGGCCCGATGGCGCCCGAAGACCTTTTCCATCGCCATCGAGATTTCGCCGACAGTCGCCTTGGCGCGAGCCGCCTTGACGGCGAGGTCGAGCAGGTTGGCATCACCCGCCGCGCCGTTTGTCAGCGCGGTCAGCGCCGCCTCGACGTCGCCCTCGTTTCGCTCGGCCTTGAGGCGCCTGAGCTTGTCGAGCTGCTGCGCGCGGACCGAGGCATTGTCGACCTTGAGCACCTCGATCGCGGCCTCGTTGTCCGGCTTGAAGCAGTTGACGCCGATGATCGCCTGCTGGCGGCCATCGATGCGCGCCTGCGTCTTGGCCGCGGCCTCCTCGATCCGAAGCTTCGGGATGCCGGCCTCGATCGCCTTGGCCATGCCGCCGAGCGCCTCGACTTCCCTGATATGCTCCCAGGCCTTCTTCGCCAATTCGGCGGTCAGCCGCTCGACATAATAGGAGCCGCCCCAGGGGTCGATGATGCGAGTGGTGCCGCTTTCCTGCTGCAGCACGATCTGCGTATTGCGGGCGATGCGGGCGGAGAAATCGGTCGGCAGCGCCAGCGCCTCGTCGAGCGCATTGGTGTGAAGCGACTGGGTGTGGCCCTGCGTCGCCGCCATCGCCTCGATCATCGTGCGCGGCACGTTGTTGAACACGTCCTGCGCCGTCAGCGACCAGCCGCTCGTCTGGCAATGCGTGCGCAGCGGCAGCGACTTCTCGTTCTGCGCGCCGAAATCCTTGACGAGCTTGGCCCAGATCAGCCGTGCCGCGCGCATCTTGGCGACTTCCATGAAGAAGTTCATGCCGATCGCCCAGAAGAACGACAGGCGCGGCGCGAAGATATCGACGCCCAGGCCCGCCCGCTGGCCGGCGCGGATATACTCGACGCCATCGGCGAGCGTGTAGCCGAGCTCGAGGTCCTGCGTCGCTCCGGCCTCCTGCATGTGATAGCCGGAGATCGAGATCGAGTTGAATTTCGGCATGTTGGCCGAGGTGAAGGCGAAGATGTCGCCGATCGCCCGCATCGAGGGCCCGGGCGGATAGATATAGGTGTTGCGGACCATGAACTCCTTGAGGATGTCGTTCTGGATGGTCCCGGAGAGCTTGGCCTGCGATACGCCCTGTTCTTCCGCCGCGACGATGTAGAGCGCCAGGACGGGCAGGACCGCGCCGTTCATCGTCATCGACACGCTCATCTGGTCGAGCGGGATGCCGGAGAACAGCGTGCGCATGTCGTAGATCGAATCGATCGCGACGCCGGCCATGCCGACATCGCCGCCGACGCGCGGATGGTCGCTGTCATAGCCGCGGTGGGTCGCGAGGTCGAAGGCGACGGAGAGGCCCTTCTGCCCGGCGGCGAGGTTGCGCCGGTAGAAGGCGTTCGAATCCTCCGCCGTGGAGAAGCCGGCATATTGCCGGATCGTCCAGGGCTGGTTGACGTACATGGTGGGGTAGGGGCCGCGCAGATAGGGCGCGATGCCCGGCAGCGTATCGACGAAAGGCAGCCCGTCGCGATCCTCGGCCGTAAAGACCGGCTTCACCGGGATGCCTTCCGGCGTCAGCCAGGCTTCGCCTGTCGGCAGCACCGGGGATGCCGGCGCCACATCGGCGAAGGCGAGCTTCGTGAAATCCGGGATCGCGGTCATGGCTGACTCCCGTCGGTCTTGTCCCACCAATGGTGGAAATGATGCACCGGGCCGTGGCCATGGCCAACCGGAACCTGATCGGCGGCGGCGATCGCGGCGGAGATATAGGTCTTGGCGTGGCCGACGGCCTCCGGCAGGGGCAGTCCCTTGGCGAGGTTGGCGGCGATGGCGGAGGATAGGGTGCAGCCCGTGCCATGGGTGTTGCGGGTTTCGAGGCGCGGGGCGTTGAAGCGCTGGCGCGCACCGCCAGCGAGCCGCAGCAGGTCGCTGCTGATATCACCACCGCCATGGCCGCCCTTGATCAGCACGTTCGCGGCGCCGAGCGCAGCGAGCTTCTCGGCCTGGTCATCGACGGCCTGGTCGGTCTCGGCGATGCTGGAGCCGAGCAAAGCCGCCGCCTCGGGCAGGTTGGGGGTGATCAGCGTCGCCAGCGGAAAGAGATGCTTGCGGATCGCCGCCACGGCCTCTTCCTCGAGCAATCGCGCGCCGGAGGCGGCGATCATCACCGGATCGAGCACGATGTTCTTCGCGCCGTGCCGCTTCAGCCCGGCCGCGACCGTCTCGATCAGCTCGGCCGTCGCGAGCATGCCGATCTTGACCGCGCCGACATCGAGATCCTCGAAGACGGCGTCCATCTGCTTCGTCACGAAATCGCGCGGAACGGCATGGATGGCGCTGACGCCCCTGGTGTTCTGGGCGGTAAGCGCGACGATGACGCTGGCGCCATAGACCTGATGCGCCGCGAAGGTCTTGAGATCGGCCTGGATGCCGGCGCCGCCGCTCGAATCCGAGCCGGCGATGGTGAGGGCGATGGCGGTCAAGGCATGTCTCCGGTCAGGCGGTCGCGATGGCTTGCGCGCGTTCGAGCGTCTCGACCACGTCGCAACCCATGAAGACGAACGAGGACACGCCGGCCTTGTTCAACGCGGCTTCGCTCTCGATAGGGCGCCCGGCGAGCCAGACGGTCGCGCCGGCCTTGGCGAGTGCCTCGGCGGCTGCGGCGCCTTCATTGGCATAGGCGGCGTCGCTGCCGCACAGGCAGGCTAGCTTCGCGCCCGAGGCCTGGAAGCCGCCGACCAGCGCGTCGAGATCGGTGGCGCCGTCGCTGGCAAAACCGTCCCCGCTAGGCGCGGCGAGCCCACTGGCCTCGAACAGGTTACGGGCGAAGCCGGCGCGTGCAGTGAAATCGGCGATCGGGCCGAGCGTGGCGAGGAATACGACGGGGCGCTGCGGCAAGGCATCTGCCCTGTCGCGCAGGATCTCGAACGGCTCCGACAGTCTCAGCGAGGGCAGGGGCTCTGCGCGCAGGCTTTCGCCGGCGGCGATCAGGGCCTCCGCCCTGCCGGCGCCATCGACGAAGGGGCGGATGAGCTCGCCCTGGTTCTGCTCGGCGGCGTTGCCTTTGGACGCAAGCTTGGACGATTCCACCGGCGCGACCGCGAGCACTGCGACGGCGTTTTCGCGGATATTGGGGAACTCGCTGGTGCCTGTGATCGGCTCCCGGCGCGTGGCGATGGCCTTTGCCCGGCTTGCCCGCTGATCCGCGAGGGTCTTCTGCATCTGGCCGCTGGCGAGCCCGGCGACGATGCCGCGCAAGCCCTCGCTGCTCTGTTGCTCGATCTCCTGGAATGCCTGCCACGCCTTGTCGCAGATCGCCTGCGTCAGTGCCTCGAAGCCGCCGGCCCCTGCCGCCGGATCGGCGACGCGCCAGAGACTGGCCTCTTCGAGCAGGATGAGCTGCGTATTGCGGGCGACGCGGCGAGCAAAGACATCGGGCAGGCCGAGCGCGGCGGTGAAGGGCTGGACGGACAGGGAGTCGGCGCCTCCGACTCCGGCGGAGAAGGCGGCGATGGTCCCACGCAGCAGGTTGACCCAGGGATCGCGCTTGGTCAGCGAGCGCCAGGCGGTCTCCGCATGGATCGTGACGGGCTTCGGCGTCAGCCCACAGGCCTGCTGGACGCGGTTCCAGAGCAGCCGGGCAGCGCGAAACTTCGCGACCGCCAGAAACTCGTCTGTGTCCGCGACGAGGGTGAAGGCAATCGCATCGCGGGCCTCGGAGAGTGTCAGCCCGTGCGTTTCGAGCGCGCGCAGATAGGCGACGGCGGTGGCCAGCATCGCGCCGAGTTCGTGCGCCTCGCTGGCACCGGCCTCATGATAGGGGCGGCTGTCGACGGCGATGAACGGCCCCGTGAAACCGCGTTCCTGCAGGGCGCGGATCGTACCGGCGAGCCGGCGGCCGATCTCGGGCCAGGGTGCGCCGAGGGAGCCGTGGCTGGCGAGAACGCCGATCGGATCGAGGCCGAATTCTACGGAAAGATCGGCTGGCGCATGCCCGCGCTTCTCGATCAGAGCGGCGAGCAGAAGGGCGTTGATGCGCCCCTGCGGCGCGGGATCGAGCCGCAGGCGGATGAGATCGAGCATGACATCGTCGAGCGCGGTATCGAGCGCGGCGACATCGTCGGCGACGAGACCGTAGCCGCGCGCCGCCCGCGCGCCTGCAAAACTGATGGTCAGCGTATCGGCGCCGCCTTCGAGGTCTGCCAGTGCGATCGCCTTGGCCTGGCCCGGCTCCGGATGGTCGATCCGCGCCGCGACCCGCCAGCGCCCAGCCTCGCCGCGCAAGGCGCGGCCGGCGGGAGTGGCAGCAGGGTAGAGCGGCTCGATCCGGATGCCGTCGGCAGTGCGGCCAACCAGCTTTTTCTCGAAATCGGCGCCCTTCAGAACCTTGTCGACCGCCGCGCGCCAAGCGTCGCCGGACGGCGCCGGAAAGGCGTCGAGATAAGGCAGGTCGGATGGGGCAACCGAATTCATGCGCGCCGATGCTCCTCTCCGCACAATGTGCAGCCGTGGAGCGCTGATTGCCATGGGCGCGCACGCACCGCCATCCCTACTTCGTCGCAAGGCAGGTGCAGGAATACAAAAATGCCGTCGCAGCGCCATCCGAAGACGGTGCTGCGACGGCCGAATCCGTCAGACGAACTGGCCGAGGCCGGGAATCGCGCCGACGATGGCGCCCATCGCGTCTTCGCCAGCTTTTTCGCGGCCGACGGCGAACATCTCCTTCGAGACGCTCTGGATCTGGCCCATCGACAGGCCGGCGCCCATCAGCTGGCCGCCGAGCGCCATGACGCCGCCGCCGCCGCCCATCAGGCCACCGACGGCACCGAGCAGGCCGCCCTTGGCGCCGCCTTCGGCGTTGGCGAGATCCTGCGCGCCCGGCAGCGCGGCCATCAACTGGCCGATCTCGGCCGGCGGACCCTCTTTCTGCAGGAAGGCGAGGATGATGCCGATCGCCTTGCGGGCGAGTTCCTCGTTCAGCCCGGACGCCGCAGCGACCCGCGTAATCAGTTCTTCCATCTCGCAAAACCCCTCGCCAACGGCTTCGCCGCGAAGCCTTCGAAAAATAGTTTACATATTTACGATCTGATTCCAACGGCCACGGGCTTCCGCCTTCTGCGGCGTTTGGTTACATCCTTTCTGAGACAGTTCGGAACTCGATAGGCGGATGCGATGGCGGATGACGGCGCGATTCTGATCGGCAAGAGCGGCAAGCCAGAGAACCTGCTGCTCAAGCTCGCCAACCGCCACGGCCTCGTGACGGGGGCGACCGGCACCGGCAAGACGGTGACGCTCCAGGTCATGGCCGAGGGCTTTGCCCGCAACGGCGTCCCGGTCTTCGCCGCCGATATCAAGGGCGATCTCTCCGGCATCGTCGCGCCGGGCGATTCCAAACCCGCCTTCGTCAACCGGGCCAAGGAACTCGGCCTGAAATACGAGCCGGACCAGTTCACCACGGTGTTCTGGGACGTCTTCGGCGAGCAGGGCCACCCGGTCCGCGCCACGATCTCGGAGATGGGCCCGCTGTTGCTGGCGCGCCTGCTCGATCTCAACGACACGCAGGAGGGCGTGCTCAACATCGCCTTCCGCATCGCCGACGAGCAGAAGCTCCTGCTGCTCGATCTCAAGGATCTGCGCGCGATTCTGGCCTTCATCGCCGAGAACGCGCAGGAGCTGACCACGAAATACGGCAACGTCACCTCGGCGACGGTCGGCACCATCCAGCGCGCGCTGCTGGTGCTTGAGAACCAGAAGGGCGACCTGTTCTTCGGCGAGCCGGCGCTCGACATCAACGACCTGATGAAGACGGATCGCGACGGCCGCGGCATCGTCAACATCCTCGCCGCCGACAAGCTGATGAACAATCCGCGGCTTTACGCGACCTTCCTGCTCTGGCTGCTGTCGGAGTTGTTCGAGCAACTGCCGGAGGTCGGCGACCTCGACAAGCCCAAGCTGGTCTTCTTCTTCGACGAGGCCCATCTGCTCTTCAACGGCGCCCCCAAGGCGCTGCTCACGGCCGTCGAGCAGGTCGTCCGGCTGATCCGTTCCAAGGGCGTCGGTGTCTATTTCGTCACGCAGAACCCGCTCGACATCCCCGATACGGTGCTGGCCCAGCTCGGCAACCGCGTCCAGCACGCGCTGCGTGCCTTCACCCCGCGCGACCAGAAGGCAGTGCGTGCCGCTGCCGAGACCTTCCGCCAGAACCCCAAGATCAAGACGGAAGAGGCGATCAGCCAGCTCGCCGTCGGCGAGGCGCTGATCTCGATGCTGGAGGGCAAGGGCTCGCCGGAAATGGTCGAGCGCGCTCTGATCGCGCCGCCGATGGCCCAGGTCGGCCCCTGCACGCCGCAGCAGCGCCAGCAGGCGATCAACGGTTCGCCCGAGAAGGGCAAGTACGACACCATGGTCGACCGGGAGTCGGCCTATGAAGAGCTGATGAAGCGCAAGAACCTCAATCCGGACGGCTCGGCCATCGAGGCGTCGACGACTGGGGGAGGCGGCATTCTCGACACGATCGGCGGCTGGCTTGGCGGAGGGACGCCCCAGCAGCGCCCGAAATCGGGGCCCGGCAGCCGCGGTGGCCCGCTGCCGCAGAGCATGGCCGAGAAGGTCATAACCTCGGCCGCCCGTTCGGCCGCGACCTCGATCGGCCGGCAGGTGGGCAATGCCATCCTGCGCGGCATCCTCGGCTCGATGTCCGGCGGCAAGCGCTGAGGCCTTCGATCACGCGCCGGTCGCGAGGTCGAACAACAGCTTGAGGTTCAGCACGATGATGACCGCGGCGACGAAGCCTGCGGTTAGGCTGAGCCAGCGCGGTGCGACGAGCGCGCCCATCTTGGTCTTCGAGGCGGTGAACATCACCAGCGGCACCACCGCGAACGGCAATTGCAGGCTGAGCACGACCTGGCTGAGGATGAGCAGCTTCCCGGTCTGCCCCTCACCATAGATCAGCGTGACCGCGATCGCCGGCACGATGGCGACGAGGCGCGTCACCAGTCGCCGCATCCAGGCCGGCAGCCGGATACGCAGGAAGCCCTCCATCACGATCTGCCCGGCCATGGTCGCGGTCACGGTCGAGTTGAGACCGCAGCAGAGCAGGGCGATGGCGAAGAGCGAGGGCGCGATCGAGGCACCGAGCAGCGGCTGCAGCAGTTCCTGCGCCTTGCCGAGCTCGGCGACATCGGTGTGTCCGGCCTTGTGGAAGGTCGCGGCTGCCAGGATCAGGATCGAGGCATTGATCAGCAGCGCGAAGCACAGCGCGACGGTCGAGTCGATCGTCGCGAACTTCAGGGCCTCGCGCTTCTCCGGCAGCGTCTCGCCATAGGCGCGGGTCTGCACGATGCCGGAATGCAGGTAGAGGTTGTGGGGCATCACGGTCGCGCCGATGATTCCGAGCGCGATGTAGAGCATGTTCGGGTTGGTCACGATCTCCGTGGTTGGCGCAAAGCCCCGGATCACCTCGCCCCAGTTCGGGTCGGCAAGGGCGATCTGGATACCGAAGCAAACGGCGATGACGCCGAGCAGCGTGATGATGAAGGCCTCGATCCAGCGGAATCCACGCGTCTGCAGCCACAGGATGATGAATACGTCGAAGGCGGTGATCAGGACGCCGATCTCGAGCGGGATGCCGAAGAGCAGGTTGAGGCCGATCGCCGTGCCGATCACCTCGGCAAGGTCGGTCGCGCAGATCGCGAGCTCGGCGAGCAGCCAGAGCGGCCAGGACATATAGGGCGGATAGGCGTCGCGGCAGGCCTGGGCGAGGTCGCGGCCGGTGGCGATGGCGAGACGCGCGCAAAGCGACTGCAGGATGATCGCCATCATGTTCGAGACGAGCGCGACGACGAGCAGGGTGTAGCCGAACTGAGCGCCGCCGGCGAGCGAGGTCGCCCAGTTGCCGGGGTCCATATAGCCGACGGCGACGAGATAGCCCGGTCCGAAGAAGGCCAGGAACTTGCGCCAGGACGACGAGTTCGGCGTCACGGCGACAGTTCGGAAGACGTCCGTCAGCGAGGGCTCACCCCGGGATCGAAGCCAGATCGAGGTGGATTCCGGGGCGCCTTGCGACATGATGGGACCTTGCTGCAACTTGTTCGCAATAAGGAGTATCTGCCGCCTTGGGCCCTGTCAATGCAGTTGCGAAGCGTTGTCAATTAGAGCTTGCGGAAGGGCCGGGCGGCAATGCACGATTGTGGGCTGACGCCCGCACGGGGGCTTGCCATGATGCCGTCACCTGAATCGCATCCGATGGTTGTCATGACGAAGCTTCCCGCCATTCTCGCCCGTCTCGACGATGGGCTCGACGCCTCGCTCGCGCGCCTGTCTTCTTGGCTGGAAATTCCCTCGATCGGCACGGACCCAGCCTACAACGCGCAGACGCGCGCCGCCGCAGAATGGCTGAGGGCCGATCTGGAATCGCTCGGCTTCAAGGCGGAGCTGCGCGAAACCGGCGGCCATCCCGTCGTTCTGGCTCATCGGCCCAAGCCCGGTGCCCCGCATGCGCTGTTCTACGGTCACTACGACGTGCAGCCGGTCGATCCGTTGAATCTTTGGGACACCGATCCGTTCAAGCCCGTGGTCCGCGAGCCTGAACCGGGCCGCAAGGTCATCTCGGCGCGCGGCGCCTGCGACGACAAGGGCCAGGTCATGACCTTCATCGAGGCCATTCGCGCGACGCTCGCGGAAACCGGCGACCTGCCGATCGGCCTGACGATCCTGGTCGAGGGCGAGGAGGAATCCGGCTCGGTCAACCTGCCGGGCTATATTAAGGCCAATGCCGCCGAACTGAAGGCGGACTACGCCCTCGTCTGCGACACCGGCATGTGGGACCGCGAAACGCCGCTGATCACCTCGACCCTGCGTGGCATGGTCTATCAGGAGGTGACGCTGACCGCGGCCGATCGCGATCTGCATTCCGGCCTGTTCGGCGGCGCGGCAGCCAACCCGATCCATATGCTGGCGAAGATTCTCGCCGAAATCCACGATGAAGCCGGCCGCATCACCATTCCCGGCTTCTATGACGGCGTCCATGAGCCGACCAACGCCCAGAAGGCGGAATGGGCCGATCTTGGCCTTACCGAGAAGGAATTCCTCGGTCAGGTCGGCCTGAAGCACTCCATCGGCGAGCGCGGGCGCATGCTGATCGAGCAGATCCAGTCGCGCCCGACCTGCGACGTCAACGGTATCTGGGGCGGCTATACCGGGGAGGGCAGCAAGACCGTCATCCCCGGCAAGGCCTCGGCCAAGGTGTCCTTCCGCCTCGTCGGCGATCAGGACCCGGTCAAGATTGCGGCTGCGTTCCATCAGTTCGTCCGCGACCGCCTGCCGGACGATGTCACGGCCGAGTTCATCGGCCATTCCGGCTCCCCGGCTCTGGCGGTGCCGACGGATTCGCCGGTGCTCCAGAAGGCCCGCACGGCGCTTGCCGACGAGTGGGGCGGGCGCGTCGTCTCGATCGGCAGCGGCGGCTCGATCCCTGTAGGCGGTGACTTCAAGCGCACGCTCGGCATCGACACGCTCTTCGTCGGCTTCGGCCTCGACGACGACCGGGTTCATTCGCCCAACGAAAAATATGATCTCTCCTCCTTCCACAAGGGCCAGCGCTCCTGGGCCCGCATCTTGCAGGCTCTGGGTTCATGAGATCGGTTTGCGTCTTCTGCGGTTCCAATCCGGGCAATGATCCGGTCTTTGCGGCCGGTGCCCGCGCCATGGGGGCGGAAATCGCCCGGCGTGGCCTGACGTTGGTCTATGGTGGCGGCGCGGTCGGGCTGATGGGCGTCGTCGCCAATGCGGCGATGGAGGCGGGCGGCGAGGTCCATGGCGTCATTCCCAAGGCGCTGAAGGACAAGGAGGTCGGCCATGTCGGGCTGACCCGGCTCGAAATCGTCGACACCATGCACACCCGCAAGGCGCGGATGGCGGCCCTGTCGGAAGGCTTCATCGCCATGCCCGGCGGCATCGGCACCTTCGAGGAGTTGTTCGAGATCTGGACCTGGGGCCAGCTCGGTATCCACGCCAAGCCGCTGGGCCTGCTCAATATCGCCGGCTTCTACGATCCGCTGGCGACCTTCCTCGACCAGACCGTCGAAGCGGGATTTCTGAAGCAGAGCCATCGCGCGATGGCGATGACCGATACCGAACCGGCGACGCTGCTCGATCGCATGGAGAATTACGTCCCGGCCGCGACCTATAAATGGATCGAGAAGGAGCAGGCCTGATCTCGCCCCGCGAATGCGCTCAAAGGTTGTAGGAATATTGTCTTGACATCGTGACGCTGATCGGGTAGAGATCAGGAACGCTCACGAAATGTGCCCGAACGAAGCCGCCGCGCTCCCCAGCCGGCGGCTTTTTCGTGCCCGCCATTCGGGAAGGAACACATGGCCGAAGACGATAGCGATACCCCGCCGGCTGTGCCGGCGCAGAAGCCGAAGAAGCCCTCGATCTCCCGCAAGGCGGTGGTGGGCCAGCTCTGGCGGGCCGCCAAGCGCCAGCTCGACACGCATGAGGAGCATCTTGCCGATCTGCCGAAAGGGGCAACCGCGAGCGAGGCCGACGCCAAGGCGCTGGCGACGCTCGCCCGCACGGTCCGCGAGCTGGTCGCGATCGAGGAGCCGCAGGCCGTGAAGAGGGACAAGCAGACTGATGAACTCTCTGCCGCTGACGGCCTGCGACATGTCGCACAGCTCCGTCAGGAGCTTGCTCGACGCCTTGAAGCTCTTGCCCGCCGCGAGCTGGGCGAGGCTGATCAAGGGTAATCTCCACACGTTCGAACCGGAGCTCCTGCCCGTCCTGGAGGAATTCTGGCGGATATGGTCGCGTATCGATCAACGGCCTACCGAGCCGCCCAAGCCGATCTGGCTCGTCCTCGGCGGCCGGGGCGCCGGCAAGACGCGCACCGGTGCCGAATGGGTGAAGGGCATGGCGCTGGGCCATCCCCCCTTCGCGGACAAGCCCACCGGGCGGATCGCCCTCGTCGGGGAGACGCAAGGGCAGGTCCGCGACGTCATGATCGAGGGCGTCTCCGGGCTGCTGTCGATCCACACGCGCTGGGAGCGGCCGACCTGGCAGCCCTCGCTGCGCCGCCTGCAATGGCCGACCGGTGCGATCGCGCAGGTCTTCTCCGCCGAAGACCCCGAAGGGCTGCGCGGCCCGCAGTTCGGCGCCGCCTGGTCCGACGAACTGGCGAAATGGCCGAACCTTCAGGAGTGCTGGGACATGCTGCAGTTCGGACTGCGCCTTGGCGATCATCCCCGTCAGATCGTCACGACGACACCGCGGCCGGTGCCGCTGATAAAGCGCCTCCTGACCGACCCGCACGTCGCCGTCAGCCGGGCGAGAACGCAGGACAACCATTTCAACCTGGCCGCCGAGTTCGTGCGCACCGTCACCGAAACCTATGGCGGCACGCGGCTCGGCCGGCAGGAACTCGACGGCGAGATCGTCGAGGAGAGCCCCGACGCACTCTGGACGCGGGCGATGATCGAGGCGTCCCGCGAAGGACAGCCTGCTTCGCTGGCCCGGATCGCCGTCGCGGTCGATCCGCCGGCTTCCTCCTCGCAGCGGGCCGACCGGTGCGGGCTGGTGGTGGCGGGCATCGATGGCAACGGCATCGGCCATGTGCTGGAAGATGCGACGCTCGCCGGCGCCAGGCCGCATGAATGGGCCGAAAAGGCCGTCGCGCTCTATCACCGGCACGAGGCGGATGCGCTGGTCGTCGAGGTCAACCAGGGCGGCGAAATGGTCGGGAGCATCATCCGTGAGGTCGATGCCGGCGTTCCTGTCGTCTCCGTCAGGGCGACGCGGGGCAAATATCTGAGGGCCGAGCCGGTGGCGGCGCTCTATGCGCAGGGCCGGGTCCGGCATGCCGGCGCCTTTCCCGAGCTGGAGGACGAGATGTGCGCCTTCGGCCCGGGTGGCCTCGAAAGCGGGCGCTCGCCCGACCGGCTCGACGCACTCGTCTGGGCGCTGACCCATCTGATGCTCGCGGCGAAGGGCAGGCCGCGGGTGAGGGGGATGTAGCCCCAGTCGTCATTCTCGGGCGCCGGAAGGCGCTGACCCGAGAATTCCGCGACGGGAGAATGCTGGTTTCCGAGATGCTCGGGTCAAGCCCGAGCATGACGGCTGGTTACGCCGCCAATTCATTTCACGCTCCAAAAGCGAGATCTCCATGTTCGATTTCCTTCGCAGCCTGCGCGGGCATGCCGCGCCGGATCAGAAGCGTTCGCGCGTCGGGCCGCTGATTGCCCTGCATGAAGCCGGGCGCGCGGTCTGGACGCCGCGCGACTACGTCGCGCTGTCGCGCGAAGGCTATGAGCGCAACCCGGTGGTGCATCGCTGTGTCCGGCTGATCGCCGAGGCGGCGGCCCAGACCCCGCTCATCGCCAAGGTCGGGTCCCGCGAGATGCCGGACCATCCGGCGCTCGCACTGATCGAGCGGCCCAATCCGCGCCAGGGCGGCATCGCCTTCCGCGACATGCTGTTCGGCCATCTGCTCGTCGCCGGCAACGCCTATGTCGAGGCAGTCAGCACCGGGCGGGAACCGCGCGAGCTCTATGCGCTCAGGCCGGACCGGATGCGGGTGGTGCCCGGCCGCGACGGCTGGCCGGAAGCTTACGATTATACGGTCGGCGGCGACACGGTGCGGTTCCGGCAGGACGAGGCCGGGTTGCCGCCCATCCTCCATCTGACGCAGTTCCACCCGGTCGACGACCACTATGGCCTCTCGCCCATCGAGGCCGCAGCCATCTCCCTCGATATCCACAACGCCGCCAGCAACTGGCACAAGGCTCTGCTCGACAACGCCGCAAGGCCCTCCGGCGCACTGGTCTATGACGGGCCGGAAGGCGCGACGCTGACCGAGGCGCAGTTCGAGCGGCTGAAGCAGGAGCTGGAAGAGTCCTTCCAGGGCGCGCGAAATGCCGGCCGGCCGCTGCTTCTCGAGGGCGGTCTCGACTGGAAGCCGCTGTCGCTGACACCGGCGGAGCTGGATTTCGTCGCGGCCAAGGGTGTCGCGGCCCGCGAGATCGCGCTCGCTTTCGGCGTGCCACCGCTGCTGCTCGGCCTGCCCGGCGACAACACGCGCGCCAATTTCGCCGAGGCGAACCGCGCGCTCTGGCGGCAAACGGTGATCCCGCTGGTGAAGCGCACCGCGCAGTCCCTGGCGCAATGGCTTGGGCCCGCCTTCGGGGACGACCTCATGCTGGAGCCCGACCTCGATGCCGTGGAAGCGCTGGCAGACGAGCGGGAGTCGCTCTGGCGGCGCCTGGGCGCCGCAAGCTTCCTCGACGATGACGAGAAACGCGAGGCCGTCGGCTACGGCCGGCGTGCCTCGGGGAAGGAGCAATCATGAACATGCTCGACCAGATCGTCACGGCCTTCGTCGGCCGGGCCGATGTCGGCCATCTCGGCCTGCTGCTCTGGGCCGCCAGCGCCTCAGGCCTCGCCTGGATCGTCCTGCGCGAGCTGACGGCAGCCAATCGCCGCTTCGACGATTTCGTCCGCGAGCTCAACCGTTTCAACGCACGCCATGAGGGGGATCAGTCTTGAGGGGCACCAATGATGCGAGACCGCCGTCGAAACGGCCGCCCGCTGGCCGGGCACAACCCGCCAAGGCGCGCCCCGGCGGCGTGACGGCGGACACCTTCAGCAGCTTCGTGCGAAATCTGTCGAAGCTCGAAGGCGGGCGCCCGCAGGCCGGCAAGGGCGGCGAGGGCGGCCGATGAACACGCCGTTCCGCCTGCCGCTCGAATCCAAGCTCCTGCCTTTGCAACCTTCGCGTATCGCGCCCGACGGCAGCTTCGAGGGCTATGCCAGCCTCTTTCGCATCCCCGATCTCGGCAAGGACGTGGTCGAACCCGGCGCCTTCCGCGACAGCCTGTTCCGTCGCGGACCATCCGGCATCAAGCTGCTCTGGCAGCATGATCCGGCGGAGCCGATCGGACGCTGGCTCAGCCTGATCGAGGACAGCCGGGGCTTGTTCGTACGCGGCAGGATTTCGCTCGCCGTCGCCCGCGCCCGCGAGATCCATGCGCTGATGCGGGAAGGCGCCGTCGACGGGCTGTCGATCGGTTTCCGCCCCGAGAAGGCGCGCAACGAGCCCCGGACGGGGCTGCGCCGGCTGGAACGCGTCGATCTCTGGGAAGTCTCGGTCGTCACGTTCCCGATGCTGCCGCAGGCCCGCATCAGCGCCGTCAAGACGGCCTTCCGCGCGCCGGCTTTCGCCTGACCTTTCACCCCCGAGGAAAATCCATGACCCATCTCGACCACGCCCCCGAGACCAAGGCGTCCGGCGCCGACCTGACGCTCGCCTTCGAAGACCTGCGCTACACGCTCGAAAGCTACCGCGCCGCCAATGACGAGCGCCTTGCGGGAATCGAAGCCCGCCACGGTGCGGATCCGCTGACCGAGGAGAAGCTCGTACGGCTCGATTCCGCGCTCGACGACACGATGCGCCGCATCGACCGCCTGACGCTCGACCGCGCCCGTCCGGCGCTCGGCCATGAAAGCGGTCATCAGGGCGGCCATCGCGATCCGCTCGTCGCCGAGCATAAGGCGGCCTTCGCGGCCTATGTCCGCAGCGGCGAGGCGGGTGGCCTGAAACGGCTCGAGTCCAAGGCGCTGTCGGCCGGCTCCGGCCCGGATGGTGGCTATCTCGCGCCTTCCACGGTGGAAGGCGAGATTCTGCGTCGCCTGGCGAATGTCTCGCCGATCCGCTCCCTGGCGACGGTGCGGACCATCTCTTCCGGCACCTACAAGAAGGCATTCTCGACCACCGGCCCGGCCTCCGGCTGGGTGGCGGAGACGGCGGCGCGGCCGCAGGCCGGCTCGCCGACGCTGGCGGAACTGTCCTTCCCGGCCATGGAACTCTATGCCATGCCGGCTGCGACGCAGACGCTGCTCGACGATGCGATCGTCAATATCGACCAGTGGATCGCGGAAGAGGTCGAACACGCCTTCGCAGAGCAGGAGGGCGCCGCCTTCGTCAACGGCGACGGCATCGACAAGCCCAAGGGCTTCCTCGCCTTTCCGACGATTGCCGACGCCAGCTGGAGCTGGGGCAATATCGGCGTGCTCAACTCCGGCGTCGCCGGCGCCTTCCCGGCCTCCAACCCCTCGGATGTGCTGGTCGATCTGGTCTATGCGCTGAAGGCCGGCTACCGCCAGAACGCCTCCTTCGTCATGAACCGCAAGACGCAGGCGGCGATCCGCAAGTTCAAGGACACCAGCGGTCAGTATCTCTGGCAGCCCCCGGCCTCGGCCGGCGCGCCGGCGACGCTGCTCGGCTTCCCGGTGGCTGAGGCGGAGGACATGCCCAATATCGCCAACAACGCGGTTTCCATCGCCTTCGGCGACTTCCGGCGCGGCTATCTCGTCGTCGACCGGGCCGGGGTCCGCATCCTGCGCGATCCGTACTCCGCCAAGCCCTATGTGCTGTTCTACACCACCAAGCGCGTCGGTGGCGGCGTCCAGGATTTCGCCGCGATCAAGGGGCTGAAGTTCGCGGTCTGACGCCGGTCAGCGCGAAAACCACCAGCTGAAGGCGGCACGCGGCTGCGACGCTTCGTCCGGCCGCGTCTCGCTTCCGAACGAGAGCAGCCGGGCGCTGCCTTCCGAAATCCAGCTGCTGTGCTCGCTGACGGGGGTGATCGCGGTGAAGCCGCCGCAGATGAGGCGAGCCCGCGTGTTGAGCGGCCCGCTCGACCAGCTGACGATCCCGACCAGATCGCGCGAGCGGGGCGGGCCGCGCAGCACCGGGCCGCCGGAATCGCCCCTGCAGGCGCCGGCACCGGGCGATTCGCCGCGCGCTTCGACATCGACCGCGACCTTGACCGTGTTCTGGGTCGTGTAGTTGCCGGCGTTGAGCAACTGGGTCTCGCGCAGGCGCCGGGCCGTGCGCTTGTTGTTCTCGGCCGAGAGGCCGTAGCCCGCCATGGTCAGGGTCTCGCCTTGCCAGAGGCCGCCGCCCAGGGTGAGCGGTTCGATATCCTGCGGCAGCGGCTGCGCCACACGCAGCAAGGCGAGGTCGGTACCGGGCTGCGTGCGCGGTGTCGTGCCGGGCACGAAACTCGGATGAGGCAGGACGGCGACAACGAGCTGCCGGCGTGCCCGGAAACGGGAATCGAGGCTGACGATGCTGATCGAGCCGCCACCCATCAGGCAATGGGCCGCGGTCAGCACGATTTCCGGGGCGATCACCGCGCCCGAGCAGAGCTCGCCGCGGCTGGTTTCCACTCGCACCGTCCAGGCGCGGGCGCCTTGGGCATCGCGCGAGTCGACGCCGCCCACCACAGCAAGGGCAGGCTGTGCCGTCACGGCGGCGACCAGAGAAAACGCGAAAGCGGACAGCGAGCGCAGGGTCATGATGCGAACCAGTGAATGGCAGATCAATCTAGGAGGTGGTGCGGCGCAGTCCAGCGTTTTCACCGGCCCTTCGACCAGCGCGCCGTTTCTCCCCATTGCGACAGCGTCGCGTCGATCCAGTGCCGCTGCGGCGCCACCAGAACGCCCTGGCTGAGAAGGCCGCAACTGCGGCCCTTCGGACCGGTCGACCAGCTGGTGACGGCGCTGACTCCCCCATCGGCGAAGATGGGCCCGCCGGAATCGCCCTGACAGGCACTGGCGCCGGGCTGCTTGCCGGCACCGGCCGGATCCGCGGCCCAGAGCAGGATGCGGCCGGGGCCATAGGGTTCGACAGCCATCAGCGCGGCGGATCGGTAGGTTCCCGTGCTGCGGGCTTCGCCCTCGCGCGCCACGCCATAGCCCGCGAGCGTCACCGGACTGCCTGCACGTGGCAGCGAGCCATCGACGAGATCGGCAGGCGCGAAACGCGCCGGCAAAGGCTCGGCCAGCCGGATCAGGGCGAGATCGATCGACCGCCGGCGGTTGCGGATCGCGCCGGCGTCGAATTCGGGGTGCAGGCCGACCGATGCGGGCGCGATCAGAACGGGCTCGCTCGCCTCTCGCCAATGGATGCGCAACTCGGTTCCGCCAGCTGCGCAATGCGCCGCGGTCAGGATGGCGCGCGGCGACAGCACGATCCCGCTGCACACGCCGCCGCGTGCGTTGAGCACCATCAATGTCGAGCTGGCGGCCGGCCCGCCCTCGCGCCCGCCGACGACGGCTTCTGCCGGTGGGGCTCCAAGCCCGCAGGCAATGGAGCCAAGTCCGGCGGCGACAATCCAGTTCGCGATGCGCATCGGGCGCTCCTTTTCCAGGGAACGCTGATAGCGCGCCGCGCCCCGCAAATGAACCTCTCAGACACTTCGAAGGGGACGATCATGACGCCGCTTGCCCTGGCTCCACCAGCGACGGAACCGGTGACGCTCACCGAGGCCCGGCAATTCCTGCGCCTGGACCAGGGCGACGAGGACGAACTGCTCTCCACGCTGCTCACGGCTTCCAGGCTGATGATAGAGGCGGCGGCCGGCCGCTGCCTGATCGAGCAGCGCTGGCGCATCGTGCTGGATCGCTGGCCCGCCAAGGGCGAGATCCGGATGCCGCTGTCGCCGATCGCGCGGATTGAAGCGGCCCGTGTCTACGACATGCTTGGCGCAGCGCAGACGGTGGCCGAAGCGGCCTTGACGCTCGACAGGAGCGCCGACCCGCCCGTGATCCGCCTGACCGCAGAGGTGCCCGAGATCGGCCGCGATCACGGCGCCATCGAAATCGATGTCATGGCCGGCTACGGAGAGACCGCCGCCGCCGTTCCCGCTCCGCGGCGCCAGGCCGTGCTGCGATTGGCGGCCCCCTGGTTCGAGGAACGCGGCGATGTCGCCAGCCGCGATGCGCGGGCGCTGCCGGGCGCGATCGCCGCATTGGTCGCGCCATTCCGCCGCGGAAGGCTTTGAGCCATGGCGAACGCTGCATCTGCCGCGGTTGGTCGCTTGAGGCGCAGGCTCCTTCTGGAGGCGCCGGTCACGACGCCGGACGGCATCGGCGGCGCGACGCAGGCCTTCGAGACGGTGGCGGCCTTCTGGGCGCAGCTCGAATGGGTCTCCGGCGCGGAGCAATGGCGCCAGGGGCGCCCGGAGCAGAGCGCAACCTATCGCGTGACCCTGCGCTGGCGCGGCGATGTCGATGCCGCAAAGCGGCTGCGCGACGGCGACCGCATCTTCGACATCCGCGCGGTCGCCGATCCGGATGGCTCGCGCCGGCGCCTCGTCTGCCTGGTCGAGGAGGTGAAGCCATGAGCGACGCTATCCTGGCTATGCGCGCGGCGATCCAGACCCGTCTGGCGGCCGACGCCGCGCTGACCGCGCTGATCGGCCCGGGGCGTGTCCATGACGAGGCGCCGCGTGCGGCGCGCGGGCTCTATGTCGTTCATGGCGAGGTCGACGCGCGTGACTGGTCGACCGGCAGCGACCGCGGCTGCGAACAGGAGCTCGCTCTCGTCGTCTGGGCCGCCCAGAGCGGTTCGTCGCGCCAGGCGCTGGAGGCGGCGGGCCTGATCGTGAGCGCGCTCGATGACGCCGAACTCGCCCCCGAGGGGCACACACTGGTCAATCTGCGCTGGCTTTCCAGCCGGCTCGCCCGCGAGCCCCGCAACGGGCTCAGCTTTGTGACGATCCGCTTCCGCGCCGTCACCGAAACACTCTGATCGTGGAAGGAGAAGCTGCATGGCGGCACAGAAGGGCAAGGATCTGCTGCTCAAGGCAGCAGATGGCGCCGGCGCTTTCGTCACCGTGGCGGGCCTGAGGGCACGCCAGATCGCGTTCAACGCCGAGACCGTCGATGTCACCCATTCGGAATCGGCCGGGCGCTGGCGCGAATTGCTGGCCGGAGCCGGCGTGCGCCGCGCCAGCATCAGCGGCGCCGGCATCTTCAAGGATGAAGCCTCCGACGCTCTGGTGCGCCAGGTGTTCTTCGATGGCGCAATCCGGGATTGGCAGGTCATCGTGCCAGATTTCGGGGCGATCACAGGCCCGTTCCAGCTGACGAGCCTGGAATATCGCGGCGACCATGCCGGCGAGGTCACTTTCGACCTCTCGCTGGAATCGGCCGGGCTGCTGGCCTTCGCAGCACTTTAGGGAGGCGGGGATGGTCAATCGTCATCGCGGTGAGACCGCGCTCATGGTGGCCGGCGAGACGCTGCCGATGCGGCTGACGCTGGGCGCTCTCGCCGAGCTCGAGCAGGCCTTTGCCGTCGACAGCTTGCCGGCTCTCGGCGAGCTCTTCGTCGACGGCCGTCTCTCGGCCCGCGACATCATCCGCATCATCGCTGCCGGCCTGCGGGGGGCTGGCAAGGCGATCCGCGACGAGGACGTCGCGGACCTCTCGTTCGACGGCGGGCTGAACGGCGCGATCAAGGCGGCGATCGCGCTGCTCGAAGCGACCTTCGGCGAAGGGCAGGGCGCCCACCCTCCGCAGCCGCCGGAGCTGTGACGGCGCCGGCGGCCTTTCCCTGGGAGGAGGTAATGACCTTCGGGCTTGGACGTTTGGCCTGGCCTCCGGAGCAGTTCTGGGCGGCGACGCCGCGCGAGATCGCAGCAGCGCTGAAGGCGCAGCGTGGCGGCGCAGGCGGCACGACGGAGCGCGTCACCTTGGCGGCGCTGATGGCTGCCTATCCAGATGCCTGACGCAGAGTCTTCAAGCATTTTCTCAAGAGGATGACCATGGCCAGCGACGAAAGCGTCGATTCCACCCGTCTGTCCGATCTTCAGTCGATGGACAAGTTGACTCAGTCTCTGAGTAAATCCTCGGAAAGCTTTGGTAAATCGATCATCAATGCGTTTTCGCGTGGTATCGTGGAGGGCAAGCGCTTCGAGGATGTGCTGCGCAGTGTCGGCCGTTCGATGACCGACAGCCTGCTGAAGACGGCGCTGAAACCACTGCAGACCGGGCTCTCCAGCCTGCTCGGAACAGGCATCAAAACCCTCACCGGTCTCTTCAGCGGCGTCAGCTTCGGTTCCATGGGCGGAAGCGTTCCCGTCAAGGCTTTTGCCGAGGGCGGCGTTGTCTCCTCCCCCTCATATTTTCCGACGGGGCGCGGTCTCGGCCTGATGGGCGAGCGCGGTGCCGAGGCGATCATGCCGCTCTCGCGCGGCCCGGACGGGCGCCTTGGCGTGCGGGCCGGGAGTGGGGCATCGCGTCCACTCAGCGTCGTCGTGCAGGTCTCGACGCCCGATGCAGACAGCTTCCGCCGCTCGGAAGCGCAGGTCTCGGCCGCGATTGCCCGCGCCGTCGCACGCGGCAACCGGGCACTCTGAGGGAGCGACGGCATGGTAGATTTTCACGAGGTCCGCTTTCCGCTCGATGTGGCCCGCGGTGCGCGCGGGGGGCCGGAGCGCCAGACCCAGATCGTCACGCTCGCCTCCGGTCGCGAGGTCCGCAACAGCCGCTGGGCCCATTCACGGCGTCGCTACGATGCCGGGCTCGGTGTCCGCAGCTTCGACGCGCTGGCGGCGGTGGTGAGCTTCTTCGAGGAGCGCCGCGGCAGGCTCTACGGCTTCCGCTGGCGCGACCAACTCGACTGGAAGAGCTGCCCGCCATCGCACGCCCCGGCAGCTATGGACCAGATGATCGGAACCGGCGACGGCGTTACCGCCGTGTTCCAGCTCTGCAAGGCCTATGGTTCGGGCGCATCGGCATACAGCCGCATGATCGCCAAGCCTTGCGGCGGCACCGTGCGGATCGCGCTTGATGGAGTCGAGCAGATGGCGGGGGCGCTCGCCTGCGACCTGGCGACCGGGCGCGTCACCTTCCCGCCCGGTGCGATCCCGCCGCCTGCCGCCGTGATCACGGCTGGCTTCGCTTTCGATGTGCCCGTCCGGTTCGACATCGACGCGATCGAGGTCGATCTCTCCGCCTTCGAGGCCGGCGAGATCCCACGCATTCCTGTCGTCGAGATCATCCCCTGAGCGACTGTCTTTCGCGTCAAGCGTTTTGCCATGGCGTCGCGCTCCGGATGATCGCGTTGAGGATGGTGAGGAGGCGCCGCATACAAGCGACGAGGGCGACTTTCTTCGGACGCCCTCGTGCCAGTAGCCGCTGATATTGATCTTTGAGAACGGGGTTCCAGCGCACGCCGACGAGAGCAGCCATGAACAGCGTTCGCCGTACGGTTGGGCGCCCGCCKGCTATCGCACGATGGCCGCGCCAGGTGCCACTGTCGCGGTTGACGGGCGCYACGCCGACAAGGGARGCRATGCTTCGCCGATCGAGGCGYCCGAGTTCTGGAAGATCAGCAATCAGCGTACGAGCTGTGACGCTGCCGACGCCTGGAACGGACAGAAGAAGGTCATCCGCGGCACGCCAGAYAGGCGAGGCGCGAACCGTATTGTCGATGTCGTGATCGAGAGCGGCAAGTTGCGCCTCAAGCATTTTGAGCGTTGCCCTCAGACTCTTCTGGATAAGCGGAGTGTGCGCCTGGCGTAGGCGGTTGCCTTCCATGCCGATCATCTCGACCAGTTGACGCCGCCTYGCGACCAGATCCGMAAGTGCYTGTGCATCTGRYCCAGGCAAGYGGCGYGCTTCCGGGCGGATGCGCTCAGCAAACAACGCGATAACCTCGGCATCGAGCGCATCGGTCTTCGCCAAYCGCCCGGTRGCACGAGCRAAATCCCGAATCTGACGCGGATTAACAACGGCGAGCGGTAGATCGGCAGCGGCAATTGCGGCTGATACCGTGAGTTCATATCCTCCGGTCGCTTCGATCACGATGAGGCCTACGGATCGGCAGCGAAGGGCTGTCAGCAGTTCGTCCARGCCTTTGCCGTTACGGGCGACCGCGAACGCGTCGCCAGACGGCAAAACATGGACATCGAGACGATCCTTCGAGACATCGATGCCGACGAAGCTCGGCGGCGCTGGAGGTTGTTCCATGACCCGTCCTTGCAAATCCGGGCTCGCACTGCGGCCCAAGCGACTGTTCGGGCTCCCTCTGGAACCGACGGGCGGGGCCCCATGCTCAGAGGCGGGCTCAATCACCCAAGGCCTGTACGGGCTCCCGTCCGTCGACAGCTTCCCCGGCTCAGAGCCGGTCGGCAACCGTGAGATACAAGGCCTGCATCATGCGCGACATCCCTGCCGCTCTCGCCACCCATCTCGAAGGCGGCGCGACCACATTGTGCCGTTGCTGGACCCTGACGCGCCGCGATGGGCTGGTGCTGGCTTTCACCGATCATGACCGCTCTCTGACCTTCGATGGCCTGACCTTTGCGGCGGTGACCGGTCTGGAAGCGGCCGAAGCGACGTCGGAGATCGGCTAGTCCCGCTGATCTGACCTATCTGCGAAATCGCCTGACCTCCGGCGAGGCCCATGACTGGTACTACGCCGATGACGCGGCCCGCGCCGCGCATGCCCGCCTGCCGATCACCGATGGCACCTACGCGAAGCCGTGGTTGTTCCGGCCGAAAGATCTCCACGGCTGGTGGAGCCATCCTCATATCCGGCGTTCTGGCGGGGTGGAGACGACCGCCACACCCTTCGTGCCGGGTGCGAGGCCGATCTGGCTGACCGAGATCGGCATTCCGGCGGTGGACAAGGGCGCGAACGCGCCCAATGTCTTTCCCGATACCCGTTCCGCCGAGGGCGGCTTTCCGCCGTTCTCCAGCGGCGCGCGCGACGATCTTGTGCAGGCGCGCGGGCTGGAGGCGATCATCTCCGGCTTCGATCCGGCCCGGGTCGGATTCGATGCCGCGCGCAACCCAGTTCATCCGACAAGCGGCATCAGGATGATCGACCCGGCGCATATCGTCGTCTGGAATTGGGATGCGCGGCCATTCCCGGCCTTCCCGAATCTCGGCGGTATCTGGGCTGATGGCGCCAATTACGAGACCGGGCACTGGCTGAACGGCCGGCTCGAAGGCACGCCGATCGATCGGCTCGTTTCGAAGCTGCTCGCCGATTTCGGCCTGCCGCCGGCCACGGACATAGCCGTCGACGGGTTCGTGGACGGTTATGTGCTCGATCGCCCGCTATCGGCGCGTCAGGCGCTCGAGCCGTTGGCCCAAACCTTCGGCTTCGATGCCGTGATGAGTTCCGGGCGGCTTCGTTTCGAAGGACGCGGCGGCCAGGTATCCCGGCTCCTCGTCTCCGACGATTTCGTCCCGAACCGCGACGGCGAACCCTTCACATTGCGCCGCAACCAGGAAACCGAGCTGCCGCTGGAACTGCGCCTCGGATTCAGCGACAGCGAGAGCGATTATCGCAGCGCCGCCGCGCGTTCGCGCCGCCTTGCCGGCGCCGCCCGCCGCGAGGTCGCGGTCGAGACGGCCATCGTGACGCGATCCGCCGAGGGGCAGCGCTTGGCCGATCAGCGCCTGCAGGAGGCCTGGGCGGCGCGCGAGACGCTGGAATGCGAGCTTTCCCCCCGCTGTGTCGATCTGGAGCCGGGTGATGTCGTTTCCCTGCCCGTCGATGGCGACAGGAGGCTGTTCCGTGTCGTGCGCATCGCCGACGGAGCGACTCGCCAGATCAATGCGCGCGCCGTCGAGCCGGCGATCTACTCGATCGCTGGTGCAAAGGGCGGAGGCCGTCCGCCGCGAACGCCGCCAGCCTTGCCCGGACGGCCGCTCGCCGTCCCGCTCGCCCTTCCGATCGTTGCCGCGCAGCCTCCTGCGTTGCTGTCGCTCGCGGCCTTCGCCTCGCCCTGGCCCGGTGCACTAGCGATCTGGGCAGCAAACGAGGCCGGGCTGTTCGATGTCGCCGGATTCGTCGAGGCTCCCTCGATCATCGGCGAAACGCTGACCGAGCTGCCGCCGGGACCAACCTGGCGGACCGACCGGCGCGCGGTGCTTGAAGTCAGGCTGCGCGGCGGCGTCCTTTCATCGGTATCGCCGGAGGCGGCACTGGCCGGCGCGAACGCCCTGGCCTTGATCGGCGAGGACGGCGCCATCGAGATCGTCACTGCGGCGCAGGTCGACCTCGTCGGCCCACAACGCTTCCGCCTTTCGGGTTTCGTTCGCGGGATCGGGAGATCAGAGGCGGCGGCATCGCGCCATCTGCCGCCCGGCGCCCGCGTCGTCGCGCTCGATGGATCGGCGGCGACGCTGAAGACCGATCTCTCCGACATCGGCAGGGAACTGCGCTATCGGATCGGCCCTGCACGTCATGACGTCGGTGATTCGACGATGGCGGAGGTCACGACGACGGTTGCGGGGGATGCGTTGCTCCCGATGTCTCCTGTCCGACCGACAGCGCGGCGATCCGGGGCCGGCATCCAGCTGAGCTGGATCCGGCGCACACGTCTCGACGGCGACTCATGGGAGCTGGTGGAGGTGCCGCTCGGGGAGGACAACGAACGCTATGAGATTCGCGTTCTCGATGGCGACACACTCGTCCATGCCGAAATCGTGAATACGCCGGGGTGGCTCTATTCCACTGCGCAGGAACTCGCCGATTTCGGCTCCAGCCAGGCCGAACTCGCCTTGTCGGTAGCGCAACTCAGCACAACCATGGGGCGAGGGCGCGAATGGCGTGGACGGATCGCCGTGGCATGATCTAGTCTAGGTTGTGGACGGGGTGGTGCATTCATGGCGCATTCACGCGGATGGGGTTAGCCCATGTCGATGATGCCGGTCGAACCGATCCTCGCTTTCGCGCTCATGATGTCTCCGCCGATGCCGATCATCCGCGTCGACGACGCGACGCCTATGTCCTGCCTGTCTTCCGACGAGACGCGCGATGCGGTTGCAGAGGGCAGAGTCATGCAGCCGGTCGAAGCCTCGCGCCATGCCCGCCACGCGGCTCCGGGCGAGGTCGTCCGCATCAGGCTCTGCCGCCAGGGCGACGAGTTCGTCTATGTCGTCACCACGCTGAAGCGCGACGGACGCGTTGCCCGGGTGACGCTGGAAGGACAATCCGGCAAGATCGCCACAATCCGCTGACCACCTTGCGGACATCTGCACAACTGGAGCGTACCGACCGTGAGACTGCTCGTCGTCGAGGACGACAAGGACCTCAACCGCCAGATCGTGACCGCGCTGGAGAACGCCGGCTACGCCGTCGACAAGGCCTTCGACGGTGAGGAGGGGCTCTATCTCGGCGAGACCGAGCCCTATGACGCCGTCATCCTCGACCTCGGCCTGCCCAAGGTCGATGGCGTCGCGGTGCTGCAAGGCTGGCGACGAGCCGGCAAGACCATGCCCGTCCTGATTCTCACGGCGCGCGATCGCTGGAGCGACAAGGTCGGCGGTTTCGATGCCGGCGCCGACGACTATGTCGTCAAGCCCTTCCATGTCGAGGAACTGCTGGCGCGGGTGCGCGCGCTGCTGCGCCGCGCCGCGGGGCACGCGACCTCCGAGCTCGTCTGCGGCCCCGTCCGCCTCGATACGCGCGCTAGCCGCGTCGTCGTCGACGGCAATCCGGTGAAGCTGACCTCGCACGAGTATCGGCTACTGTCCTATCTGATGCATCACCAGGGACGGGTCGTCTCGCGAACCGAGCTGGTCGAGCATCTCTACGACCAGGATTTCGATCGCGATTCCAATACGATCGAGGTCTTCGTCGGCCGCCTGCGCAAGAAGCTGGGCGTGGATATCATCGAGACCGTCCGGGGCCTGGGCTATATCGCCGCCGCTCCGGAAAAGGTCTGATCGCGGGAGATGGTCCTCAAATCCCATCGCTATTCGCTGGGAGCGCGGCTGTTTCTCTCGGCAGCTTTCTGCTGCGTCCTGATCCTGGTCCTTGCGGGCGTTGGCCTCACCACCTTTTATCGCCGCTCGGCCGAACGCGGCTTCGACGAGCGGCTTTCGGTCTACATCAAGCAACTGGTTGCCGACCTCGCGGCGCCACCGGAAACCGAACGCCAGACCATCGGCGACCTCGGCGAGCCGCGCTTCGATCTGCCGCTCACCGGCTGGTACTGGCAGATCACCCGCCTCGATGGCGAGCGTCCGAACGTCCGCGCCTCGCGCTCGCTGGTGGGCGGCCAGCTCCCGAAGCTGCTCGACCAGTCGATCGCGCCGAACAGCCGCGGACTGCGCGAAAGCTATGTCTCCGGCCCGGACGACCGCCTGCTGCGAATTCTGGAGCGCGAGATCGATGTCGGCGAGGACGGGCGCTTCACCGTTGCCGTCGCCGCGCCAGCCGACGAGATCGAAGGCGATATCCAGGACTTCCGCTTCGCGCTGGCGATGACCTTCCTGCTGCTCGGCATCGCGCTGGTCGCCTCGACGCTCGTGCAGGTGCGCTTTGGCCTGCGGCCGCTGGTGCGGCTGCGCGCGGCCGTCGGTTCGGTGCGGACGGGCGAGAGCCCGCGCATCGCCGGTCAGTATCCGCCCGACCTTGCGCCGCTCGCGAGCGAGCTCAACGAGCTGATCGATGCCAATCACGAGATCCTCGACCGCGCCCGCACCCAGGTCGGCAACCTCGCCCATGCCCTGAAAACGCCGCTCAGCGTGATGATGAACGAGGCTGGGACGGATGACGGCCAGCTTCCGCAGACCGTGAGAACCCAGACCGCGATCATGCGCGATCAGGTGCAGTACTACCTCGATCGCGCTCGCGCGGCGGCCTTGTCCGGGGCGCTGGGCGGTGTGACGGAGGTCGTTCCGTCGCTCGACGCGCTGCTTCGAACCTTCATGAAGATCTCCCAGGACAGGGACATCACGGGTTCGCACATGGTCCCGCCGTCGCTGCGTTTCCGCGGCGAGAAGCAGGATTTCGAGGAAATGCTCGGAAACCTGCTCGACAACGCATTCAAGTGGGCGAATTCCACGGTCCAGGTTTCGGTCGCGGAAGGCAGGATCGGCGAGGGCGAGAAGATGGCGCTGCTGATCGATGACGACGGCCCGGGCCTGCCGGACGATGCGATGGCGGAGGTGCTCAAGCGCGGCCGCCGCCTCGACGAGGCGATGCCCGGTTCCGGCCTCGGCCTTTCGATCGTCGTCGACCTCGCCAAGCTCTATGGCGGCGAGCTGACGCTGCAGCGCTCGCCCCTCGGCGGCTTGCGGGTGCGTCTCGTCCTGCCTTCGATCTAGATCAAATCCAACCCACGTGACCCTTTGTCGCCATGAACATGGCCCGCCGATTGGCTAAGAACGCCGCATGATGATCTGGACGATCTTTGCGGCCATGACCGGAGCGGCGATCTTCGCCCTGCTCTGGCCGCTGAGTCATGGCCGGATACAGGGCTTCGCCGATGTCGCGGATGCCAAGAGCCTCTATCGGGCACAGCTCAAGGAGATCGAGCGCGATCTCGGGCGCAAGCTGATCGCGGAGCCGGAAGCGGAGGCTGCGCGCGCCGAAGCGGCACGACGGCTGCTGCGCGCGGCGAATGACGAGACGGGGCCATCGGGTGAGACCGAGCCGTCGCTGCGTCGCCGCCGCGCGAGCTCTGCCTTGATGCTGTCGGTCGTGCCGCTGCTGGCCCTGCTGGTCTATGGGCTCTACGGTTCGCCCGGCTTCCCCGACCAGCCCTTGGCGGCGCGGCTGGAGAACGCCGGGCCGCAGCAGGATTTTGCGGTCGTCCTGGCGCGCATGGAGGCACATCTTGCCGCCAACCCGACGGATGCGAAGGGCTGGTCGCTGATCGCGCCGATTTATCTGAGGCAGGGGCGATATGACGACGCGGCCAAGGCCTTCGCCGCGACCGTCCGTTATGGAAACCCAGATACGAATCTGCTCGCTGGCCTCGGCGAAGCCCGCATCCTCGAAGCAGGCGGCGTCGTGACCTCTGCTGCGCGCGAAGCGCTGGTGGAAGCGGTCCGCCTCGATCCGCAGAATGCACGGGCGCGCTTCTACCTGGCCGTCGCCAAGGAGCAGGACGGGGACGGCGAGGGCGCGCTTTCGGCTTTGCAGCAACTCCTGGCCGATGCGCCGCCAGAGGCGGAATGGAGCGCTGCGGTCCGTGCCCGTATCGAGCAGATGCAGGCGGATGCCGGCCGCAGGGCGATCGCCGCCTTGCCGGAAGGAGAGCGACAGCGGGCCATCAGGAACATGGTGGATGGCCTCGCGGAGCGTCTGGCCGCGGGCGGCGGGACGTTGCCGGAATGGAGCCGCCTGATCCGGGCCCGCGTCGTCCTCGGGGATCGACCGGCAGCGCTGCAGGCGGTGAAGACCGCGCGCGAGAGGTTGTCTCAGGATGCCGCTTCGCTTGCCGCCATCGACGCCTTGGCCGATGAATTGGCCTTGAAGGAGGCCACACCATGAGTGTCGCCCAACCAGCTCGCGCGCTTCCCGCCAAGCGCCGCCTGACCCGCAAGCAGCGTCGGCTCGCGCTGATCTCGGCGGCGGGCGCCGTGCTGTTCTTCGCGGCCGGCCTCGTGCTCTTCGCGATGCGCGACACGATCGTCTTCTTTTACGGCCCGACCGAGATCGCCGAGAAAGGCGTTGCTCCCGGTACGCGCATGCGGCTGGGTGGGCTGGTCGAGGCCGGTTCGGTGCAGCGTGGGCCGGGCCAGCGCGTTACTTTCGCTGTCACCGACAGCAAGACTGCGATCAAGGTCGCCTATGACGGGCTGCTGCCCGATCTGTTCCGCGAGGGGCAGGGCGTCGTCACCGAGGGCATCTTCGAAGGGGCAGGGCGTTTCAAGGCGGATTCGGTGCTGGCGAAGCACGATGAGACCTACATGCCGCGCGAGGTCGCCGACACGCTGAAGAAGCAGGGCCATTGGCAGCCCGGCGGCGCCGGCGCTCCTGCATCTGCTCCGGCCAAGCCATGAACGGCATGATCGTCGAGATCGGTCATTACGCTCTGGCTCTCGCGCTCGGCGTCTCCGTCATCCAGGCGCTGGTGCCGTTCTGGGGCGTCGTGCGCCAGGACAGGGCGCTGGCGTCGGTCGGGACCAGCGCGGCCCTGATCAGCTTCGCGCTGGTCGCGCTGTCTTTCGCGGCGCTGGTCGCGTCCTATGTCCGCTCGGATTTCTCGGTCGGCAACGTCGTCGCCAACTCCCATTCGGCGCAGCCGCTGATCTACAAGCTCACCTCGGTCTGGGGAAACCACGAAGGCTCGATGCTGCTGTGGGTGCTGATCCTGACCCTGTTCGGCGCGCTGGTGGCGCTGTCGCGCAACTCCCTGCCGCCGCGCCTGCGGGCCGGGACGCTCGCCGCGCAGGGGCTGGTGGCCGTGGCGTTCCTGGCCTTCACGCTCTTCACCTCGAACCCGTTCCAGCGGCTGGCCCCGGCGCCGGCCGAAGGGCAGGACCTCAACCCGATCCTTCAGGATTTCGGCCTCGCGATCCACCCGCCGCTGCTCTATGTCGGCTATGTCGGTTTCTCGATCACTTATGCCTTCGCCGTCGCAGCCCTGATCGACGGGCGCATCGACGCGATGTGGGCCCGTGCGGTTCGGCCCTGGACGCTGCTGGCCTGGACCTTCCTGACGCTCGGCATCGCGATGGGCTCCTACTGGGCCTATTATGAGCTCGGCTGGGGCGGCTGGTGGTTCTGGGACCCGGTCGAGAACGCCTCCTTCATGCCCTGGCTGGCAGGCACGGCCCTGATCCACTCGACGGTGGTGATGGAGAAGCGCGACGCGCTCAAGGTCTGGACGATCCTGCTGGCGATCCTGACCTTCTCGCTCTCGCTGCTCGGCACCTTCATCGTTCGCTCCGGCGTGCTGACCTCGGTGCACTCCTTCGCCAGCGATCCGGCGCGCGGCCTGTTCATCCTCTTCATCCTGATCTTCTTCGTCGGCGGTTCCCTGGCCCTTTTCGCCTGGCGCGCACCGCTGCTGCGGCAGGGCGGGCTGTTCGCGCCGATTTCCCGGGAGAGCGCGCTCGTCGTCAACAACGTCTTCCTGGCCACGGCCTGCGCCACCGTCTTCGTCGGCACGCTCTATCCGCTGGTGCTGGAGATGCTGACCGGCGACAAGATCTCGGTCGGCGCGCCCTTCTACAACGCCACCTTCATACCGGTGATGGTGCCGCTGCTGCTGATCCTGCCGATCGGCCAGTCGCTGGCCTGGAAGCGCGGCGATCTGCTCGGCGCCGCGCAGCGCAATGCCGCCGCCTTCGGATTGGCCGTGCTGACGGCGCTCGCTCTGATTGCCTTCACGCGGGGCGGGCCGGTCCTTGCCCCGCTTGGTATCGGCCTCGGCGTCTTCCTGGTCCTCGGCGCGGCGGTCGACCTCGGCGAGCGCATCGTCGCGCGGGCCAAGGGCTGGAAGGCGATGCTGTCGCGGGCCAAGGGCTTGCCACGCTCCGCCTGGGGCACCGCTCTGGCTCATGCCGGCGTCGGCGTCAGCATCATCGGCATTGCCGCCGCTGCCTGGAGCAGCGAGTCGATCGCGGTCCTCAAACCGGGCGAGCGACTGTCGAGCGGGCGTTACACCATTGTCCTGGAAGGTGTTTCTCCGCGGACGGGGCCGAATTTCCGCGCCGAGGTCGCGCGCTTCCAGCTCTTCTCCGGCAATCGCGAGCTGGCGCCGGTCGAGGCATCGAAGCGCATCTACACCGCCCGCAACATGCCGACGACCGAGGCGGGAATCCGGACCGACGGGCTGAGCCAGGCCTATATCAGCCTCGGCGAGGCGCAGGATGGCGGCGTCGCTGTGCGGCTTTACGACAAGCCGCTGATCCTGCTGATCTGGATCGGCGCGATCATCATGGCCTTCGGCGGGGGGCTTTCGCTGACCGACCGGCGCTTCCGGCTGGCCGCGCCGAAACGCGCCGCGCCGGTCGCTGCGCCCCAGCCGGCGGAGTAGGGCATGCGGCGGATCGCCCTCGTCATCGGCTTTGCGCTTCTGACGGCAGTCGGCGCTTTTGCCGTGCAGCCCGACGAGGTGCTGCCGAATCCGGCCCTCGAACAGCGGGCGCGCGCCATTTCCGGTGGCTTGCGCTGCCTGGTCTGCCAGAACCAGTCGATCGACGATTCCGACGCGCCGCTGGCGCGCGATCTGCGCCTCCTCGTGCGCGAAAGGCTCGTGGCCGGCGACGACGATAAGGCAGTGGTCGACTTCGTCGTCGCCCGCTACGGCGATTTCGTGCTGCTGCGCCCGCCCGTGAATGCTCGCACGATATTGCTCTGGGCTGCGCCTTTCATGATCCTGCTGCTGGCGTTCGGCTTCGTCTGGACGCGTGCGCGCAATCGCCCGGCTTCCGTTGGAGGGCCGCAAGCGCTGTCCCCCGAAGAGCAGGCGAGGCTCGCAGCCCTGATCGATCCCGCCGAGAAACCCTAACGGCTGATCCCGCAGGCCCGGAACAGCTCTTGGGAATAGGAGTGCATGCTGGCGCCGGCGATCACGTAGGTTACGTGACCGCGGGGAGCGGGGTGAGGCGAAGCGAAGGTTGCGTAAGTGCGGGCGAAGCAGGCGGCATCGCTACCGGAATAGCCGCGCTCGGCCGCGACCTTCAGCCCGAGGCCATAGACACCGCCGCGTGGTCGCGGAGCACCAGCGGCCCCAAAGCGTTCTGCGCCGCGCCGCATGGCCAAATCCTGCAACCGATCGACACCGCACCGCGAGCGCTGCTATGCATTGTAGGCGGGCGTCGAAGGCGCGCGCCATCCACGCTGTCCCCGGTCATTCTCGACCACGATGGCATGCTTCGCGAAGACGCGCGCATAGCAATCGGCATTGGCGTAGCCCCGCGTTTGCGCGATCCGCAACCCGACGCCGTAAGCCGAACCCTGCTGCGCGGAAGCCGCGCCGCTCAGGCAGGTCGCGACCAGCGCAACGCTCCAGAAAACCCGCCCCAAGATAGTCTGCATGCCAGCCCCCGCCGATCACCCTGTCGAGGGAACTTCGGCGGCCTGGCTTTCGTCAAGGCCGGCGGTGGTCTGTCCACGGCAACCTTACGAAACCGTCATCTTCAGGCCAAAGCCGCGTAAGGCGGCGGGCTTCATGGTCCTCGTCACGAGCAGGGCATCCCTGTCGCTCCACGAGGTTCAACCATGACGACACAGAACGAAACCCGTAAGTCCATCCTGAAGCGCGGCGCCCTTCTCGCCGGCACCGCCGTCCTCGGCATCGGTCTCGCCGCCGGCATCGCCGACAGCGCGCTGATGCAGAACCACAACGCCATCGCGCAGCCGATCCAGCTCTCCGGCACCCAGGGTTCTCTGCCCTCCTTTGCCGATCTCGTCGAGAAGGTGAAGCCGGCGGTCGTCTCCGTCCGCGTCAAGACGCAGGCCGCGGCCGCCAATGACGAGCAGAATCTGGACGACCTGCCGCCGCAGCTGCGCCGCTTCTTCCGCGAGCCTGGCGAGGGCAAGGCTCCGAGCCGGCCGCAGCCGCGTCAGGGCATGGCCCAGGGCTCCGGCTTCTTCGTCAGCCAGGACGGTTATGTCGTGACCAACAACCACGTCGTCGAGAACGCCGTCGAGGTCCAGCTTGTCACCGACTCCGGCAAGACGCTCGACGCCAAGGTCGTCGGCACCGATCCGCGCACCGATCTCGCGCTGCTCAAGGTCAAGGACGCCGGTGATTTCGCCTTCGTGAAGCTGGCGGAAGGCAAGGCCCGGATCGGCGACTGGGTGCTGGCGATCGGCAACCCCTTCGGTCTCGGCGGCACGGTCACGGCCGGCATCGTCTCGGCCCAGGGCCGCGACATCGGCTCCGGCCCCTATGACGACTTCATCCAGATCGATGCGCCGATCAACCGCGGCAATTCCGGTGGCCCGACCTTCAACCAGAACGGCGAAGTCGTCGGCGTCAACACCGCGATCTTCTCGCCCTCCGGCGGCAATGTCGGCATCGCCTTCGCGATCCCCGCCTCGACCGTCAAGCAGGTGGTGGATTCGCTGAAGAAGGACGGCACGGTGGCGCGCGGCTTCATCGGCGTGCAGATCCAGCCCGTCACCGGCGAGATGGCCGATGCCATCGGTCTGAAGGAAGCCAAGGGCGCCCTCGTCGCCGAGGCGCAGGGCGATGGTCCGGCCGCCAAGGCGGGCATCCGCCGCGGCGACACCATCACCGCGGTCAACGGCGAGGCCATCAAGGACGCGCGCGAACTCTCGCGCAAGATCGCGACCTTCGCGCCCGGCGCCAAGACCACGATCACGCTGTTCCGCGAGGGCAAGTCCCGTGAAGTGACCTTCGAGGTCGGCCGCCAGCCGGCGGCCTGAAGCAGGCAGGTTGGTCCCTAAGGTTTCCTGTCGCCCCAGCCCAGGGACCAGCCGTCGCGGCGGCAGGCCGGATGCGTATCCTCCGGCCTGCCGTTTTTTCGTTTGATGAGCTAGGCTCCGCCCATGCGACTCCTGATCGTCGAAGATGATGCCGAGGCTGCGGCCTACCTGACCAAGGCCTTTCGCGAGGTCGGCCACGTCGCCGACCATGCGCCGGACGGGCTGCAGGGCTATGCCATGGCCGAGGGCGGCGGCTACGACGTGCTCGTCATCGACCGCATGCTGCCGCGGCTCGACGGCCTCTCCCTGATCCGCTCCCTGCGCGAGCAGAAGGACGAGACGCCCGCGTTGATCCTGTCGGCGCTTGCGCAGGTCGATGACCGCGTGAAGGGGCTGCGCGCCGGCGGCGACGACTACCTGCCCAAGCCCTATGCCTTCTCCGAGCTGCTGGCTCGCGTCGAGGTGCTCGCCCGCCGCCGTGGCGCGCCGGCCTCCGAACCCACCACCTATCGCGTCGGCGAGCTGGTGCTCGACAGGCTCGCCCATCGCGTCACCCGCGAAGGGCAGGAGATCGTCCTGCAGCCGCGCGAGTTCCGCCTGCTCGAATACCTGATGAAGCATGCCGGCCAGGTCGTGACGCGCACCATGCTGCTGGAGAACGTCTGGGACTATCATTTCGACCCCCAGACCAATGTCATCGACGTGCATGTCAGCCGCCTGCGCGCCAAGGTCGACAAGGGTTTCGAGCAGCCGATGATCCACACCATCCGCGGCGCGGGATACATGGTCCGTGACAGCGCGCGCTGACCCTCCCGCGCGCAGGCGCCAGAAATTCCTGCCGACCCTGTTCCGCACGACGGCCTTCAAGCTGACGGCGGCCTTTCTGGTCATCTTCGTCTTCTTCGCCGCCGTCGTGCTCGGCTATGTCTCGTGGAACGCGCAGCGCCTGCTGACGGATCAGATCCGCTCGACCATCGATGCAGAGATCCAGGGCCTGGCCGAGCAGCAGCGGCAAGGCGGCATCCGCCGGCTCGTCAACATCGTCGAGCGTCGCTCGCGCGGACCCGGCGCCTCGCTCTATCTTGTCACAACACCGGTCGGCGAGCGCATCGCCGGCAATGTCGAAGCGATCCCGCCGGGAACGCTCGACCGCACCGGTGAAAGCGAGATCGAATACGCCCGTTCCAGCGAGAACGTCGACACGCCGAGCCGCGCGCTCGTCCGCGTCTTCATGCTGCCCGCGGGCTTTCGCCTCCTCGTCGGCCGCGATCTCGAGGAGCGCGACCGACTCGGCATCGTCATCCGCCGCGCCGCCGGCTGGTCGCTGGCGCTGGTCTTCATCCTCGGCTGCTTTGCGAGTTGGTTCGTGGCGCGGCGCGTGCTGAAGCGCGTCGACGGCATGAGCGAGACCGCGCATGGCATCATGGAAGGCGACCTGAAGGGGCGCCTTGCCATCACCGGTACGGGCGACGAGCTCGACCGCCTTGCGCTCAACCTGAACGCCATGCTCGACCGAATCGGCGAGTTGATGGCGGGCATGCAGCAGGTCACCGACAACATCGCCCACGACCTCAAGACGCCGTTGACGCGGCTGCGCAATCGCGCCGAGGAGGCGCTGCGGAGCGCCAAGTCGCCGGACGAGCTGCGGGCGGCCCTCGATGGTTCCATCGAAGAGGCGGACAACCTGATCCGCGTCTTCAACGCGCTGCTCATGATCGCGCGGCTCGAGGCCGGGCGGATCAGCGAGAACATGGCCGAGCTCGATCTTTCGGAGATCGTCTCAGGCATGGCCGAGCTCTACGAGCCATTGGCCGAGGAGGCGGGTCTTGCTCTCTCCAGCGAGGTTGCCCCGGGCCTGCGGGTCTTCGGCAACCGCGAGCTGATCGGGCAGGCGCTGGCCAATCTCATCGACAACGCGCTGAAATATGGCGGCCCCGAACAGGGTGGCGACGGCGTCGTGAAAGTCGCCGCGCAACGCAACGGGACGGAGATCGAGCTTTCCGTGGCCGATCACGGGCCGGGCGTTCCGGAAGCCGATCGTGGGCGCGTGCTCGATCGTTTCGTCCGGCTTGATGCCAGCCGCAGCAAGCCGGGCTTCGGCCTTGGCCTGTCGCTGGCCGCCGGGGTGGTGCGCCTGCATGGCGGACAACTCAGGCTGGAGGACAACGCGCCCGGCTTGCGCGTGGTCATCGCTCTGCCGGTGGCCGAGGCCAAGCCTGTGGACATAAAGGCCGTACCGGAGCCTGAAAGCTCGACAGTCGTCTCAAACCCTGCTGGCGTGCCGTCCCTCTGAGGGAAGGTGCGTGATGGCTGAACGGCTCTGTGACAGGCTGGATGCGGCGCCGGTCTTGCCGGCACGCGCCAAGGCCGAGGCGCTGCTCGCGCGCGAGCTGATCGAGCGGCTGCACGACGAAGCGGCCGCCGAGGCACTCAAGGTGCACTTCGCAGGACACCCGCATAGCGCGGTGCTGGTCGCGGGCGTCCTCGCGCATTCTCCGTTCCTCACCCAAGTCATGCGCTTCGATCCGGAGGCCTTGTTCGCCTGCCTGACGCAGTCGCCGGAGGCGCGCCGCGACGAACTGCTGGCCGGGATCGAGGCCTTCGCGGTCGCCGGTTGCGAAACGGGCGACCTGATGCGCGAGCTGCGCCGTTTTCGTCGCGGCATGGCGCTATTTATCGCGCTTGCCGATATCGGTGGCGTCTGGGATGTCGAGACGGTGACGGCCGCGCTCACGGCGACGGCCGACATGGCGACGCGCCTCGCGACCGATCACGTCTTGCGTCAGGCCGCCGATCTCGGCCGGATCAAGCTGGCTGATGCGGCCAATCCCGGAGTTGGTTCCGGTCTCGTCGTGCTGGCGCTGGGCAAGCATGGCGCCGGCGAGCTGAACTATTCCTCGGACATCGACATCGTCGTCTTCTTCGATCCCGAGGCGGCGGAAGCTGCCGGCGTCGGCGAGCCGTCGAGCTTCTTCGTCAAGCTGACGCAGCAGATCGCCCGCATCATCCAGGAGCGGACGCCGGACGGTTACGTCTTCCGCGTCGATCTGCGCCTGCGGCCCGATCCGGCCTCGACCCATGTCGCGGTCTCGCTGCCATCAGCCTATTCCTATTACGAGACCGTCGGGCAGAACTGGGAACGAGCCGCCATGATCAAGGCGCGCCCTATCGCTGGCGATACGGAGCTCGGCCTGCGCTTCCTCAAGGATCTCGCTCCCTTCATCTGGCGCAAATATTTCGACTTCGCGACCATCGCCGACATCCACGCGATGAAGCGCCAGATCCAGACCGTGAAGGGCCACGAGACCATCGCCGTCGCCGGCCATAACGTGAAGCTCGGCCGCGGCGGCATCCGCGAGATCGAGTTCTTCGTGCAGACCCAGCAGCTCGTCTTCGGCGGTCGCCGCCCGGCGCTGCGGGGGCCGCGCACGCTCGACATGCTGAAGGAGCTGACGAGCGAGGGTTGGATCACGCCGCAGGCGCGCGACGAACTCTCCGAATCCTATCGCTGGCTGCGCACGATCGAGCATCGCCTGCAGATGCGCGACGACGAGCAGACGCAGACCCTGCCCAAGCCCGCCGGGGATCTCGATGCCTTCGCCCGCTTCTGCGGCTATGCCAACGCCGCCGCCTTCGGCAAGGCGCTGACCGCCCATGCGAGGCGCGTCGAGGGGCACTACGCCCTGCTGTTCGAGGAGGGGCCGAGCCTGGCTTCCGAGGCGGGAACGTTGAGCTTCACGGGCTCCGAGCCCGATCCCGAGACGCTCGAGACTCTAGGCAAGCTCGGCTTCCGCGATGCGATGACGGCGGCGGAGACAGTGCGTGGTTGGCATTTCGGTCGCCGCGCCGCCGTCACCAGCGCCCGCGCCCGCGAAGTGCTGACGGAGCTGACCCCTGCGCTGCTGGTCGCGCTCGGCCGCACGGCCGATCCCGATGGCGCGCTTGCCCATCTCGACAATGCTTTCGTCCGCATGCCCGCGGCGGTCGAGCTGCTGACGCTGCTGCGCTCGCATGATTCCCTGTTGACGCTCTTCGCCGAGATACTCGGCAGCGCCCCGCGCCTCGCCAAGGTCGCGGCACTGCATCCCCATGTGCTCGACGGGGTCATCGACCCGGCCTTCGGGCAGGCCGTGCTCGACGCCGACGCCCTGGAGCGCCGCATCCGCAATTTCGTCGGGTCGCCGCCGCCGAGCGTCGAGGATGGGCTCGACCGGCTGCGCGATGCCGCCCGTCAGGAGAATTTCCTCGTCGGGGCACGGCTGCTCTCCGGTGTCTACCCGGCCGAAGGGGCAGGCCAGGCCTATTGCGCCGTCGCGGAGGCCTGCCTGCGCGTCGCCTTCGCCGATACGCGCGCCTCTTTCATGGCCGATCACGGCGTCATCGCCGGGGCCGAGACGGTGGTGCTCGGGCTTGGCCGGCTTGGCGCCGGCGAGCTGACGCCCTCATCCGACCTCGACCTGATCCTGCTCTACGATCGGCCGGAGGAAGCTGGCCCGAGCGACGGCGCCAAGAGCCTCGATCCCGTCACCTGGCATGTCCGCTTCACCCAGCGGCTGGTGGCGGCGCTGACGGTGCCGACGCGGCGCGGCACGCTCTATCAGGTCGACATGCGCCTGCGCCCGACCGGCAACAAGAGCCCGGCGGCGACGCAGTTCGCCGGTTTCGAGGCCTATCATGCGGGCGAGGCCGAGATCTGGGAGGAGATGGCGCTGACCCGCGCCCGCGTCGTCGCCGGCGATGCCGGGCTGGCGCGACGGGCCGAGGCTTCCATTCGCGCCATCCTGTCGCGAAAGCGCGAGCCGGCCAAGGTCGCGACGGCCGTGGCCGAGATGCGGGCGCTGATCGCCAAGGAAAAGGGCGAGAAGGACCCGTGGGACCTGAAGCTGGCCGCCGGCGGCCTGACCGATCTCGACTTCCTCGCCCAGTTCCTGCTGCTCGCCCACGCCAGCGCGCACCCCGCGCTGATCGTCAACGATACGGCCTCGGTCTTCGCCGCCGCCCGCGCCGCGGGCCTTCTCTCGGAGGGCGATGCCTCGGTGTTGCTGGAAGCGCATCGGCTGATCGGCGACGTGCAGCTCTGGCAGCGTTTCACCGTCGAGGAAGCCTTCGACCCCAAGGCGGTGCCACCGCGCGTGCTACGGAGGATCGCGACGGCCGTCGGGCGTCCCGATGCGAAGGTCCTGAAGGCGGAGCTGGACGAGGTCCGCTCTGGCGTGAGGGCGATCTTCACCCGCGTCCTCGGGCAGGCACGGGCTGGCTGAGCGCAGACAGCCGTCTTGGACATCCCGCCATCCCGGGGCTCCGCCTGGACGGAGAACCCGGAAGCCGCAACCGATGCCCTTCGCTGGATGCCTTATGGCGAAGCGCCTCGATTCCGGGTTCCGGGCCAGGCCTGAGGCCTGCCCCGGAATGACGTGGATGTGCCGGCAATCCGCCGGGTTCTACGCCGCCTGCGCGGTGACGCGGCCGGCGCCGCCGTCGAGCGGCAGATGGACCATGACGATGGTGCCGGCCCCCATGGCCGAGCGCAGCCTGAGCGAGCCGCCATGCAGTTCGGCGAGCGAGCGAGCGATGGCAAGGCCGAGGCCCGAGCCCTTGTAGCTGCGCACCAGATCGCCCTCGACCTGCTCGAACGGCCGGCCGACGCGGTCGATCTTCTCCTTGGGGATACCGATGCCGGTATCCTCGATGAAGATGTTGAGCGCGCCGGGGACGTGGCGCGTGCGCACCGCGATCCGCCCGCCTTCCGGCGTGAACTTGGCGGCGTTGTCGAGCAGGTTGCCGAGGATCTGGTAGAGCGCGTGCGGGTCGGCCTCGATATGGGTGTCGAACGGGCCTTCGAGGCTGAGGACGAGTTGCTTGCGCTCGATCTCCGGCTGCAGCTTGCGCAGTGCCTGGTCCAGCACCGGGCCGATGACGATCTCGCTCTTCTCGAGCCGCATCTTGCCGGATTCGATGCGCGACATGTCGAGGATGTCGTCGATGATGCCGAGCAGGTAGCCGCCGCTGGAGCGGATGTCGCGGACGTAGTCGGTGTACTTGTCACCGAGCGGGCCGAACATGCCGTTCTCCATGATCTCGGAGAAGCCGATGATCGCGTTGAGCGGCGTCCGCAGCTCATGGCTCATATTGGCGAGGAATTCGGACTTGGCGCGGTTGGCGCTCTCGGCGACAGCCTTCTGCTCCAGATAGCGCTCGGCAAGCTCGGCGAGCTGCTGGGCCTGGGCTTCCAGCTTCTGGCGCGAGGCCTTGAGGTCGGTGACGTGCATCAGGAGTTGGTGCTCGGACTGGGTGAGCCGCTCTTCCTGCTGCTTCAGCTTGGTGATGTCGGTGCCGACGGAGACCGAGCCGCCATCCTTGGTGCGGCGGCCGTTGATCTGGAGCCAGCGGCCGTCCGAGAGGCGCGCCTCGTAGGAGGTGGCGCCGGCGCCGCCGCGCTGGACCCGCATCGGCTCCTCGTCGATCTGCGGCTGGGCCGAGCGTGCCATGATCTCGTCATAGCTCGTGCCGGATTGCAGCGCCTCGGCGGGCAGCTGGTGGAGCTGCTGGTACTTGGCGTTGCAGAGCACGAGCCGGTTGTCGGCATCCCAGAGCACGAAGGCCTCCGAGATCGCCTCGACCGCATCGCGCAGGCGGGCATCGGCGGTGGCGGTGCGCTCGGCCATGCGGCGCTGCTCGGAGATGTCGACGACGATGCCGACGAGGTGTCGCGAGCGGGTGCGGCGGTCGATCACCAGCTCGGCACGGGCCTTGAGCCAGAGCCACTCGCCCGAGACGGCGCGGACCCGGAATTCCTGATCGAGATGGCTGGCCTCGCCGCGGCTCACGGCGTCGGCGAGGGCGTAGAGATCGACATCGTCATGATGGATGAAGCTGCTGACCTCGCCGAAGGACATGTACTCGCCGGCGCGGTCGTAGCCGAGCAAGGCATACATCGAATCCGACCAGTAGATGCGGCCCCGCGCGAGATCCCAGTCCCAGAGGCCGCAATGGCCGCGGTTGAGGGCGGTGTCGATGCGTTCGCGCACGCAGTCGCAATCCTCGTCGGCCGCGCTGGCGCGCTTCGACTGGAGCATGAAGGCGACGGTGATGACGCCGAGGACGAGCCCGGCGGCGCCGAACAGGATGGAGAGACCGGAGCGGCGAACCTGCCAGACCGAGAGCGCGCGGGAAACCGGCTGCATCACTGCGACCTGGCCGAGCGGGGCGGCGAGGTTGCGCACGCTGGCGAAGACATCGGCGCCGTTCGGAAGGGTGATGCGCATCACGCCGGCCCGGTCGCCGAAGACCGTGAGTGGCTGGGTCTGGCCGAGGAAGTCGGTGAGCGTGCGTTGCGTCTGGCCGATCACCGGCTCGCTGGCGACGACGCGACCGTCAGCGCCGCTGACATGGACGATGCGGCCATGGGCGGCGAGGTGACGGGCGGTGAGGGCTGCGAGCACGGTCGCCGGCTCCTTGCCGGCCAGCGTCGCATTGTCGAGCTCGCGGGCGACCAGCGCGGAGACCAGGTCCATGTCGCCGGCCGCGTCGACGAGGGCGTCGTCGCGCATGGCGGATGTCTGGATGATCGCGCCCGCCCCGAGGATGACGAGGAAAATCCCGACGAGCACGGGGATGGCGGTCCGAAATGTGGGCTCGAAGCTTTCGAACCGCTGATACAACGGATGCGTCAGCGATCTCGCCACGCCCAGAATCGTATCGGCGCGCACGGATGCGCAATCCGCGTTGGCACGCGACATGCCCGTCCCCCTTCGGAAATCGATTACCGTCAGTAAGATCGGGAGACGTGCCGCATCCCCGCGAATCACTGTCAGTTGAATCCGAGAGCCCTGTTTTGTCTAGCCCTGAGTTGAGTCAGTGGCTCAGAATTCTCCTTTAGGTTGTGGTGTTTATCCGATGAATCCTGTGCGGGTAATGAAACGTTAATGTTTTGGACAGGTCGGTATTAACCATTGGGGAGAACGGCTCAGGCGAGTGCTCTTTCCGCGATGTCGCCGACGTCCCGAGACAGGTTCGGCATCCGCGCGACGGTGCTCAAGGCCTCCCGCGCGAGCCGCTTGCGGCCGGGCTCCAGCATGCGCCAGCTCTTGAACGAGCCGAGCAGGCGCGAGGCGACCTGCGGGTTCGTCTTGTCGAGCGCGATGACGATGTCGGAGACGAAGCCGTAGCCCTCGCCATCGGCCCGATTGAACTGGGTGAGGTTGGCCGCGAAGCCGCCGATCAGCGCCCTGACCCGGTTCGGGTTGCCGAGCGAGAAGGCCGGGTGCTGCATCAGCCGCTTCACCCGTTCCAGCGTCTCCGGCTCCGGGATCAGGGCCTGCGCCATCAGCCATTTGTCAAGGACGAGCGGCTCGCGGGCATAGGCTTCCGCGAAGCGGGCGATGAGTGCCTCGCGACGCTCGCCGGGGATCAGCGTCATCGCCGCGAGCGCCGCCAGCCGGTCGGTCAGATTGTCGGCCGTGGCGAACTGCTCCTCGCAAAGGCCGGCGCCCTCGGCAGGGGCGGCAAGTGCCGCCAGCCCGAGCAATTCATTGCGCAGGGCGCGGCGCCCGGCGGAGGCGGCATCGGGCCGGTAGGCGCCACTTGTCGCCAGGGCCGCACGCAGGCCCGGGAGATTGCCGAGCAACGTCTTGCCGATGGCGCCCGACAGGCTGCGATGGGCGGCGAAGATCGCGTCCGGATCGACATCGCCGCCGATCTCGCGCGCGATGTCGGCCGGGGCGGGCAGGCGCAGCACCTGCGCGGCGAAAGCCGGATCGGTCAGCGCATCGGCCTTCACGAAGTCGTCGAGCGCCCGGCCGAGCTCGGCAGCCGTGGCGGTCAGGGCATTCCGATCCGCGCCGGGCTTGCCGGAGGCGACGAGCGCGCGGGTGGCGACCGTCTGCAGCGCCTGCCAACGGTTGAAGGAATCGCTGTCCGCCGAGAATAGCCGCAGCAACTCGGCATCGGACAGGTCGAGATCGAGCCGCGCCGGTGCCGAGAATCCGCGCATCAGCGAGGGGATCGGCGCTTCCGCCACATCCTCGAAGCTGATCGAGAGGGAGCTGGTGTCGAGCACGACGAGGCCGTCACCGGCATAGGCGTTCGAGTTCGTCTTCAACGACAGGTCGCCATGCGATCCGACGAGGCCGAGCTTGATCGGCAGGACGACGGGCCGCTTCTCGGGTTGGCCGGGCGTTGGCGGCGTGCTCTGCGCCAGCTCGAGGGTGTAGCGCCTGGCGGCGGCATCGTAGCGGCCGGAGGCGACGACGGTCGGCGTGCCGGCCTGCTCATACCAGCGGGCAAAATGGGAGAGATCCCTGCCGGAGCTCTCGGCGAAACAGGCGAGAAACTCCTCGATCGTCGCGGCGGTGCCGTCGCAGCGCTCGAAATAGAGGTCCATGCCCTGTCTGAAGGCCTCGTCGCCGATCAGGACCTTCAGCATGCGGATGACCTCCGCGCCCTTCTCGTAGACCGTCGGCGTGTAGAAGTTGTTGATTTCCTTGTAGGCGCGCGGCCGGACAGGATGGGCGAGGGGGCCTGCATCCTCCGAGAACTGGGTCGAGCGCAGCGTGCGGACATCGGCGATGCGCTTCACCGGGCGCGAGCGCTCATCCGCCGAGAATTCCTGGTCGCGGAAGACCGTGAGCCCTTCCTTCAGGCAGAGCTGGAACCAGTCGCGGCAGGTGATGCGGTTGCCGGTCCAGTTGTGGAAATACTCATGCGCGATGATCGCCTCGATCGAGGCATAGTCGCCATCGGTCGCGGTCTGCGGATCGGCCAGGACGTATTTGTCGTTGAAGATGTTGAGGCCCTTGTTCTCCATCGCCCCCATGTTGAAGTCGGACACGGCGACGACGTTGAACACGTCGAGATCGTAGTTGCGGCCGAAGACCTGCTCGTCCCAGCGCATGCAGCGCACCAGCGAGTCGAGCGCCCAGCCGGCCCGCTCGGCCTTGCCGGGCTCGACATAGACGGCGAGCTCGACCTTGTTGCCCTCGGCCGTGACATAGTCCTGCCGGACATGGTCGAGCGCGCCGCCGACCAGCGCGAAGAGATAGGCCGGTTTCGGATGCGGATCGTGCCAGACGGCGAAATGCCGGTCGCTGCCGGGCACTTCGCCGGTCGCGACCAGATTGCCGTTCGACAGCAGGACAGGCGCCTCCGCCTTCTCCGCTTCCAGCCTGACCGTGTAGACGCTCATCACGTCGGGCCGGTCGAGGAAATAGCTGATGCGGCGGAAGCCATCCGCCTCGCATTGCGTGCAATAGACCCGCGAGGAGCGATAGAGCCCCATCAGCTTGGTATTGGCGGAGGGGTCGATCTCCGTCTCGATAGTGAGCGTGAAGTCGCGTGGCGGCGGAGCCGGGATCGTCAGCGCCTGCGGCGTCGCCGTATAGGCGGATGCGTCGAGCGGCTTCCCGTCGAGGCTGAGCGATGTCAGCTTGAGCTCGTCACCGTCGAGCACCAGCGGCGCGCCAGGCCGGCCCGCCGGATTGGGGCGCAGGGTCAGCAGGGCGCGCACGCGCGTCTTCTGCGGGTGAAGGCTGAAGTCGAGATCGACCGTGTCGATCAGCCAGTCGGAAGGACGGTAATCCTCGAGGCGGATCAGCGGAGCATCTTCGGTACGCATGGAAACCCTGATGGCGAAGGTCAGGGGGCGTTTCTAGAGCATGCCGGTATGGGATGGAAACACGGCCGTCATGCTCGGGCCTGACCCGAGCATCTCCTGACGAAAAAGACTCCAGCGCCTCGTCCGGCCAGAGATACTCTGATCTGCGCTTCGCTCGGCCCGAGAATGACGGCGGGAACGCCTCACGCCCCGGCCAGAACCGCCGGCTCCGCATGGCTCACCAGCCTGCAGACCTGGGGGCGGGCGATACGCACCGCCCTTTCGATCGCATCGACGGCGGCATGCACCGAGGCGACGTCGAGTGCCGGGTCGACCCGGCAATGGTAGTTGACCACCAGCCCCTTGGCGGTCTGGCGCACGCGGACGCTGTGGATGTCGTGGACCGGTCCGGCGAGCTTCGCCGCCTCGCCCGCAAGGGCCTTGCCGATATCCTCGACCGTCTCCCAGGCGGCGTTGTGGCCGGCCGGCTGGCCGGTCTCCATCGGCTCGATATGGGTTTCGACCTCGGTCTCGCCGCCGAACTCGGCCCGGATCGCATTCTCGAGCCGCGTCGCGACCTCGTGTGCCTCGCCGAGCGGCAGGGTCGCGTCGACTTCCATGTCGAGGCTGACCGAGAGCTTGTCGCCGATGCTGTGCACGGTGACGTGGTGCGCCGGGATCTTCAGCTTGAGCGCGATCAGCAGCACGCGCTCGAGCGCCGTCTCGTCGTCGACCTGCACCGGATCGGCCGTGATCGTGATCTCGGAACCCGGCTCGGCCTTGAGCAATGCGTCGCCGAGCTCGGCCTTGATCGCGGTCACGCGCTCCAGCGGCAGCGTCCGCGAAACGCTGATGCCGATCTCGCCATGGACGCGCCCGCCGGCCGGGCGGACCCTGAGCCAGTTGATGCCGACAACGCCCGGTACGCCGCGGGCGGCCTCGCGCAGCTTCTCGGTGACGCCTTCCGGCGCCGCGTCCATCAGCGTGTCGAGCACGCGCCGGGCGAGGCGATAGGCCGAGAAGGCGGTATAGGCGGCGATGGCGAAGGCGGCGGCGGTATCGGCCCGCTCGAAGCCGTACCAGACGCCGATCAGGCCGGCGAGCACCAGCGCCGAGCCGATGAAATCGGCCGAGAAATGCGTCGCTTCGGCGGATAGCGCCTCGCTGCCGGTCTCCTTCGCCACCTTGGTCAGCGAGCGCCAGCGGATGGCGTCGACGGTCATCGAGAGCAGCGTCACGCCGATGACCAGCGGGGTCACCGAGACATGCTCGACGATGCCGTTCCACAGCCGGTTGCCGGCCTCCCACAGGATCGCGCCGGCCAGCGTGAACAGGATCGCGGTCTCGACCAGCGCGGCAAGAGACTCGACCTTGCCGTGGCCGTAATGATGCTCGTCGTCGGCCGGCTTGTCCGAGGCCTGCACGGCGAACCAGGTGAACAATGTCGAGCCGACATCGACCAGCCCCTGCAGGGCGTCGGTCAGCAGGGCGAGCGAGCCGGAGATGATGGCGCCGAGGATCTTCGCTGCCGTCAGCAGGATCGTCGCCATCACCGAGAGGATCGCCGCGCGCTGCTTGATGCGGGCGATCTGGGCGGGCGTGGCGCGCTGAGGCGGCGCCGTCACCGGCCCGTCTTGCGTTGTCGTCATGGCTCGTCCTGCTTGCCGTCTCTTGGAACGCCGATGCTCTTGCCTGATTTAGGAAACGGATCAACCCTGCAGCCGCTCAACGAGGAAACACGATGCGTTATCTCCACACCATGGTGCGCGTGACCGATCTGGATCAGGCGCTGGATTTCTACGTCAACAAGTTCGGGATGGTCGAAACCCGCCGGATCGAGAACGAGAAGGGCCGTTTCACCCTGGTCTTCCTCGCGGCTTCCGATGATCTCGACGCGGCCCGCGCCGGCGCTTCGCGCGGCCGCCCCACGCTGGAGCTGACCTATAACTGGGACCCCGAAACCTACACCGGCGGCCGCAATTTCGGCCATCTCGCCTATGAGGTCGACGACATCTACGCGACCTGCGACAAGCTGATGAAGGCGGGCGTCACGATCAACCGCCCGCCGCGGGACGGCAACATGGCCTTCATCCGCTCGCCCGACAACATCTCGATCGAGCTGTTGCAGAAGGGCGATGCAAAGGCCCCGGCCGAGCCGTGGCTGAGCATGCCGAATACCGGCGTCTGGTAAGGCCAAAACGGGCATTTGGTCCGCGATAGCCTCCATGATATCATCAGGTGATATCATGGAGGCTGCGATGGGTATTCTTGTCCGCGATCCGAACATTGACCGCATGGTCCGCGAGTTGGCGGAGCGCGACGGCATCAGCCTGCAGGCTGCGATCGGCATGGCCGTGGAGCGCGAGCTGAAGCGCCGCGAGGAGCGGCGCCGGCAGGTCGATGAGGCAACCCGCAAGGCCCAGGAAAGGCTGGCGGCTTACCCGACTGTGGGCGATGGCCTGACCCACAAGGAATTCTTCGACCGCGAGTACGGTGACGCCTGATGTTTCTGGATGCATCCGTCATAGTGGCGAACTTGCTGGAAGAGTCCGAAGCTCCCTTGATCAGGGCATCGCTCGTCGACGAGAGCGAGGTCGTGACGTCGCCTCTCGCAATATTCGAGGCATCGACGCGCCTGGCGGCGGTGAAGCGCTTTGGCATCGACGAAGGGTACAGGGTGGTGCGGGACTTTTTGGAGGATGCGAGGATTCGCGTTCTCTCGATCGATGATACGGTCGGCCAGATCGCCCATACTTGTGCAGCCGCCTACCACCATTCGACACGCCATCCTGCGCGCCTCAACATGGGCGATTGCTTCGCCTATGCCTCCGCCCGCGCAGCAGGCCTGAAGCTCGCCTATAAGGGCGACGACTTCGTTCATACCGATATCGAAGGCCAGCGCTTTGGCTCATGAACCCGCGCGCGCCGGCGTCTTCTGCCTCGGTATCGCGACGCTCGACTATGTCTACAGCGTCGAGACCATGCCGACGCGCGGCGAGAAGTATCGTTCGGGCGGGCTTGCGGTTGTCGGCGGCGGCTGCGCCGGCAATGCCTCGGTCGCGATTGCGCGGCTCGGCGGCGCCTGCTGGCTGGCGACGCGGCTTGCCGACGACCTGACAGGCGATCAGATCGTCGCGGACCTGGACGCCGATGGCGTCGATACCGGTTTCGCGCGCCGTGTCGCGGGGTTGCGCTCGCCCGTCTCGGCGATTCTCGTCGATGCCGAAGGCGAGCGCATGGTCATCTCCTATTCCGACCCGGCCATGCCGGAGGATGTCGAATGGCTGCCGCGAGATCTGCCGGAGGCGGCCGGGGCCGTGCTGGCCGATACGCGCTGGGGCGAGGGGGCGCTGGCTGCGCTGAAACTCGCCCGTGGTGCCGGTGTGCCCGGCGTGCTGGACGGTGACCGCAAGCCGCCGCATCCGGACCTCGTCGGAACGGCGAGCCACGTCGCCTTCAGCCAGCAGGCCCTGCGCGAGGTTTCGGGCGAGGATGATCCGCGCGCCGGGCTCGCCAAGGTCGCAGCCGGCGTGCCGACCTGGCTGGCCGTGACGCTCGGCAAGGAAGGCGTGCTGTTCATCGAGCGCGGCGAGGTCCGGCACAGCCCGGCCTTCCCGGTCGAGACAGTGGATACGCTCGGCGCCGGCGATGTCTGGCACGGCGCCTTCGCCCTGGCGCTGGCGGAAGGGCAGGGCGAAGAGGCCGCGATCCGGTTCGCCTCCGCGGCGGCGGCGATCAAATGCACCCGCTTCGGCGGTCGCAGCGGTGCGCCCCGCCGTGACGAGGTCGAGCGCTTCCTGGCCACCGGCGGATAGCTCCGGACGAACTGCTGCTCTCCTGGCGGCGCCGTGCCGGCGTCGCGTGCCCGTCACGCGGCTCGGGCATCTGACCGGAGCGCGGTCGCGCGCATCGGACAATCTCAGGAGAGAGCATCATGCTGGCAATCCAGGGTCTGAAATGCATCTATGACACCACCGGCCGGGGCTGGTCGATCGAGCTCGTCCTCAAGGCCGATGGCGAGGAGGCCGTGCGCCGCTTCGACGTCGACGGGCCCGACGATGCGGAAATGCTGATCGAAGCCTTCGAAGATTCCTCCGCCAGCGTCTTCGATCCTGAAACCGGCGAGATCGTTTTCGGTTACGAGTATGTGGACCTCGATGCGGACGATGAAGACGAAGACGAGGACACCGCCGAGAACGAATCCGACGAGGATGACGAGGACGAGGATTCTGCGGAAGATGCCGACGAGGACGAAGGCAAGGTGAAGGCCTGAACCTTATACCCGGCCGGCCGTCGGCGCTGGCAGCGGGGCGCCGGCCCGGAGGAGCGTTTCCTTCGGGCGATCCCGGTCGATGCCGGGATGAGTGGACATGACCGCGACGCGGCGAAGAGCGAGCCGCGTGCGATGGAGAAGGGCATAATGCGCGCATGACGAGGCAAGACAGCGAGGACTTGGAAGGGCCGGCGGTTTCCGTGATCGAAGCCCCCGGTTTACCCGGCGCCATCGGCAAGAAGCGCGGCGTCTGTGCCATCAGCGGCCAGGAGACGGCGCGGAGGAACCTCGTCGAGATCGGCACGCTGCGCCCCGCGCTCGCCGATCATATCCGCAACGATTTCCCGGATCTGCCGGACCACGCGCTGATCAGCCTGAAGGAACTGGCGCGGTACCGCACGCGCTATGTCGAGGAGATCCTGCGCGAGGAGCACGGCGAGTATTCCGATCTCGACCGCGAGGTGGCCGAGAGCATCGCCCGGCAGGAGACTATCGCCGAGAACGTCGAGGATGATTTCGAGGAGCATCGCACGCTGGGCGAACGCTTCTCGGACAATCTCGCGAGCTTCGGCGGCTCCTGGGCCTTCCTGATCAGCTTCGGCGTCGTGCTTGTCGTCTGGATGGCGATCAACGCCGCGATCGGGGATGGCAAGGCCTTCGACCCCTATCCCTTCATCCTGCTCAATCTGGTGCTCTCCTGCATCGCGGCGGTGCAGGCGCCGATCATCATGATGAGCCAGAAGCGGCAGGAATCGAAGGATCGGCTGCGCTCGCTCAACGACTATCAGGTCAACCTCAAGGCGGAGCTGGAAATCCGCCATCTGCACGAGAAGATGGACCATCTGGTTACCCGCCAATGGCAGCGCCTCGCCGAAATCCAGCAGGTCCAGCTGGAGATGCTGCAGGAAGCGCAGTTGCCCAAGCCCAGGCCGAAGCGGCGCAAGAAGCCGGCCGCCAAGAAGAAGCGGGCGGTGCCGGCCGAGGCACTGCCGGCTCCGTCGCCCGGCAAGCCGAAAACGGAGAGCTAGGGCGCGTTGACTTTCCGTTGAACCACGCCGTCATCCCGGGCTTGATCCGGGATGCATCGAAGGGCGTGGGCACTCTACGATGGATCCCGGATCGCCGCTTCGCTGCGTCCGGGATGACGTGCCTTCATGAAACGCCGCGTATTCGGCACGCGCCGCGCCCTTGCAGCCTTACGGGAAGACGGTTGCCCGACACCTTCCCTTGACTCCCCTCTCTCCCGCTAGTCATTTCGTCGGCAAACGAATCCGACCGGGAGGAAGATGATGTCTGCTTTGCGTTTCGCGCCTGCTGGCGCGCTGTTTGCCGGCCTGGCCTTCGCTGCCGCCGCGCAACCCGCCTTCGCCCAGGGACAGGTGACCGTCTATTGCTCGATCCTGGAAGAGCAATGCCGCGAGGGGGCGGCGATGTTCGAGAAGGCGACCGGCATCAAGGTCTCGATGGTCCGCAAGAGCACCGGAGAGGTCTATGCCCAGGTAAAGGCCGAGGCGAGCAATCCGCGTGGCGACGTCTGGTGGGGCGGGCCGGGAGAGCCGCATCTGCAGGCCGCCGATGAGGGGCTGCTCGACGAATACAAGTCGCCGAAGCTGCCGGAGTTGCATGATTGGGCGCAGCGCCATGTCGAGCAGGCGAAGTTCCGCACCAACGGCATCTATCTCGGCGCTCTCGGCATCGGCTACAACACCGAGGTGCTGAAGAAGAAGGGCGTGGCCGCGCCGAAATGCTGGGCCGATCTGCTCGACCCGAAGTTGCGCGACGAGGTTCAGATCGCCGATCCCAGCTCGTCCGGCACGGCCTATGTCTTCCTGGCGACGACGGTGCAGCGTCTCGGCGAGGAGAAGGGCTTCGAGTTCCTCAAGAACCTGCATAAGAACATCAGCCAGTACACCAAATCCGGCATCGCGCCGGTCAAGGCTACCGCGCTCGGCGAGACGGGGATCGGCATCGCCTTCATCCACGACATGCTGACGCAGAAGCTGCAGGGCGCGCCGATCGAGACCGTCGCTCCCTGCGAGGGCACGGGCTACGAAACCGGCTCGGTCTCGCTGATCAAGGGCGGCAAGAACCCTGAAGCCGCGCGCAAATTCGTCGATTTCACGCTCTCGCCCGACGCGCAGAACATCAATGCGAAGCTGAAGATCAATTCGATCCCGTCGAACAAGAACGCGCTGCTCTCGCCGGATGCACCGAAATTCGCCGAGATGAAGCTGATCGACTACGACACCCCGCGCTGGGGTTCGCCGGCCGAGCGTTCGCGGCTGCTGAAGACGTTCGATACCGAGGTCAAGGCGCTGCCGCGCTGAGATCGGTCGCGATCCCGAGAGCTTGGTAGCACGGCCGCCGGTTTGTGCTACTAAGCTCCGATCGGGCTCGGGACGCCCTGCGCTCCGGCCCCAGCCATGGGATCACCGCACATGCTTCGCGCCACTTCCGTCGTTCGCAGGGCCGCCGTCCGCGCCGAGCGCGTCGTCGATACGCTCAGCCTCGGATATCAGGATCGCAACCGCGGCGGCGTTGCCGTGAAGACGGCGGGCGGGCTCGAATTCGCGATCGATCTGGACAAGCCGACTGCGCTGAACGACGGCGATGCGCTGAAGCTCGAGGATGGCCGCCTCGTGCAGGTCAAGGCCGCGCCTGAGAGCCTGCTGGAGATCCGCGCCGAGAACCCGCTGCGGCTGGTGCGCCTCGCCTGGCATCTCGGCGGCAATCACGTCCCGGCGGAAATGACGGCGGACGCGCTCTATATCCCGAATGATCCCGCTTTGGCCGAGCTCGTGCGTGGGCAGGGCTGCTCCATGGCGGCGGTCGAGCGCCCGTTCCAGCCGGAGCAGGAGGTCCATCACCACGCTCATGGCGATGACTGCGGCTGCGGGCACGACCATCATCACCACGGTCATGACCATCACGGCCACGATCACGGCCACGCGCACCACCATCACGACGACGGCCATAAGCACGCCCATGGGCATGAGCCGCATGGGCAAGAGTCGCATGGCCACGAGCAGCACCAGCATGCCCATGCCGAGCACGTTCACGGCGACAGCTGCGGCTGCGGTCATGACCATCACGGCCACGGCGATCAAGACCAAGGTCACAGCCACGGCGCCGCACACGGCCACAAGGGCCATTCGCACGATCACTGAGACAGAAGCAGCGCGTCATGCTCGGGCTTGACCCGAGCATCTCAGGACGAGAACGCGCCCTTTCCTGCCAGAGATTCTCGGGTCTTCGCTCCGCTTCGCCCGAGAATGACGGCTCTGAACTCTGTTGATCTCTTGCAAAGGCGGGCCCTCGGGCCCGCCTTTCTCGTCTCAGGCGACGTAGCCCTTCACCTGGGACAGCGCCGTCATCACGCCGCGCAACTCCGCGAGGCCGCGCAGGCGCCCGACAGCCGGGTAACCGGGAAAGCTGCCCTTGCCGACATCGTCGAGCAGCTCGTGGCCGTGGTCAGGCCGCATCGGGATGCGCCAGTGCGGAATGCCCGCGGCCTGGCGGCGCTGCTCTTCGGCCATCAGCGCATCGACCAGCGCCACCATGTCGGTGTCGCCGCCGAGATGCTCGGCCTCCATGAAGGAGCCGTCCGGATCCTTGGCGACGTTGCGCAGATGCGCGAACCAGATCTTGTCGGCAAAGCGGCGCGCGATCGCCGGCACGTCGTTCTTCGGATTGGCGCCGAGCGAGCCCGAGCACAGCGTCAGCCCGTTCGAGGGGGAATCGACCGAGCCGAGGATGAAGGCGATGTCCTCCTCGTCCGAGCAGATGCGCGGCAGGCCGAAGAGCGGGCGCGGCGGGTCGTCCGGGTGGATGCACATGCGGATGCCGACTTCCTCGGCCGTCGGGATGATGGCTTCGAGAAAGCGCTTGAGATTGGCCCGCAGCTTCTCGTGGGTCATCCCGGCATAGCGATCGAGGATGCGGGCGAGGCCGGGCAGGTCGTAGCGGTCATAGGCGCCGGGCAGCCCCGCCATCACGCTGGTGAGCAGCCGGTCGCGATCCGCATGCGACGAACGCTCGAACCAGGTCTTCGCCTTGTCCATCACCTCGGCGGAATGGCCTTCGTCGGCGCCGGGACGCTTCAGCATGAAATGGTCGAGCGCGACGTATTCGTGCAGGTTGAAGCGCAGCGCCGTGCCGCCGCCCGGCAGCTTGTAGGCGAGCTCGGTGCGGGTCCAGTCCAGCACCGGCATGAAATTGTAGCAGATCACCTGCAGGCCGCAGGCGGCGAGGTTACGCATCGACTGGCGGTAGTTCTCGAAGATGGTTTCGAGATCGCCTTTGCCGATCTTGACGCTCTCGTGGATCGGCAGGCTCTCGACCACCCGCCATTCCAGGCCGAGGCTCTTGTCGCCACGGACGATCGCCTGGCGCTTCTCGATCTCCTCGACGCTCCAGACCACGCCATAGGGTATCTGGTGCAGCGAGTTGACGATGCCGCTCGCGCCTGCCTGCCTGGCCTGCGCCAGAGTCACGACGTCGTCCGGCCCGAACCAGCGCCAGCATTGTTCCATGGTCGCGTTTCCTCAGCAGTCTTTTTCTGGGATGATTGATCGGCCCGTCAGTCGAGCCGAACGGGCGGGGCCGAGCCGGCAAAGGCATCGACATGGCTACGTGCGATGTTCTCGATCGCGGCGAAGACGGTCCGCAGATGGGCGCGCATCGCCTTCTCGGCCTGCGCCTCGTTGCCGTTCATGACGCTTTCGGCAATGCCGCGGTGCTCGCGCATGATCATGCCCGGCCAGGTCGCGCTTTCGAGCGACAGGCAGCGCACCCGGTCGAGCTGCGCCTTGACGCTCTCGATCAGGCTCCAGACGGCAGGATGGCCGGCGAGCCGCGAGATTTCGGCATGGAATTCATCGTCATGGCGGAAGAAGGAGGTCTGGTCGCCGGCGGCCAGGTCGCGCTCCTGCTGGAGGATATGCCGTTCCAGCGTCGCCCTGCCGGCATCGTCGATGTGCCTTGCGGCAAGGATGACGGTGCGGCATTCCAGCGTTTCGCGCACGAACTGGCTGTCATGGACAGAGGCGATGTCGATCGGCGCGACGAAGGTGCCGACCTGCGGCACGACCGACAGGAAGCCTTCCTCGACCAGCCGCTTGAAGGCTTCGCGTACCGGCGTGCGGCTCACTCCGAAGCGAACGGCCATCCGCGCTTCGGACATGGCTTCGCCGGGCCGCAGCGCCGCTCCGAGGATGTCGCCTCGCAGCGCGCGGTAAATCTGTTCGGTGCTCTGCCGTGCTGCCGGGGTGCCCATTGCCAAGCTCTGGTCGACTAGTATACTAGGATACCGAGTAATCCGGCCCGGCGTCAACTTTATACGCCGGGTGGATTAAGGAGCCAGTCCCGGAGGCGGCGACCCGGGACAATAGCCACAACAAAGGCGAAAACCACGTCTGGAGGGACAAACCATGGGTCAGGACAGCATTAACCGGCGTCATTTTATTGGCGGCGTCGCCGGTCTCGGCGTTGCGGCGCATGCGCCGGGCGCCTTCGCGCAACAACTCAAACTGCCGGCATCGCCGCTCACGATCAGCATCATCGACGTCGGTGGCGCCCTTGCGCTGGTGCAGACGCCGCTGGAGAACTACGCCAAGGCGAATCCCAAGGCCGTCTCGCGGATGGTCTTCACCAAGGCGCCGGCTCCCGAATTGCCGGCCAAGCTGAAGGCCCAGCAGAACGCCGGCCGTTCCGATATCGATTTCGTCATCGGCGGCCTCGACGTGCTCTCGGCCGGTATCGACCAGAAGCTCTGGGTCGAACTGTTTCCGCGCCATGCAGCCGAGCTGCCGAAGCCCGATGACGTGCTCCTGAAGCCCGCGCTCGCGATGCACAATCTCGGGCAGGGGCAGGCCATGGCGATGGTCTATTACCCCTCCGGTCCGCTGCTCGAATACATGCCGGACAAGGTGAAGAAGGTGCCGACCACGGCCGAGGAACTGCTGGCCTGGTCGAAGGAGAACAAGAACCGCTTCCTCTATGCCCGCCCGGCCAATTCCGGCCCTGGCCGCACCTGGATCATGGGCCTGCCCTACATCCTCGGCGACAAGGATCCGAAGGACCCGGAGAAGGGCTGGGACAAGACCTGGGCCTATCTCAAGGAACTCGGCGAAAACGTCGAATACTACCCCGGCGGCACGGGCGCGACGATGAAGGAGCTCGGCGACGGCACGCGCGACATCATCATCAGCACGACGGGCTGGGACATCAACCCGCGCGTTCTCGGCATCGTGCCGAAGGAAGCCAAGATCCAGGCGCTCAAGGGCTTCCACTGGGTCACCGACGCCCAGTACATGATGATCCCCAAGGGCGTTTCCGAAGAGAAGCTCGGAGTGCTGCTCGATCTCATCCGCCACATGCTGACGCCCGCGCAGCAGGCCTTCACCTATGACGAAGGCTATTTCTATCCGGGTCCGGCGGTGAAGGACGTGCCGCTCTCGATGGCTCCGGCCTCCAGCCAGAAGGCCATCGCGGAGTTCGGCCGCCCGGAATACGAGAAGCTGATCGCCGACAACCCGATGGAGACCCCGCTCGACCCCGACAAGATGGTCGTCGCGTTCCGCATCTGGGACGAGCAGGTCGGCGGCGCCAAGAAGAAGTAAGACTGCCGAGCGGCGGCGGATTTCGGTATCGAACCGAGGTCCGCCGCCCGGCATCCATCGACATCGCTCTCAGCATTTCCGGAAGCCATGACCATCAACGCAGCGAACTTTCGCGAGCTCCGGCTCGATCGTCTGAGCCGTGACTTCGGCACCCACAATGCTCTCAAGGACGTCTCGCTGACGATCGGCAAGGGCGAGTTCATCGCTTTGCTCGGACCCTCGGGCTGCGGCAAGTCGACCACGCTGAACCTGATCGCCGGGCTCCTGCCCGCGACCGGAGGCGGCATCTGGCTCGACGACAAGCGCATCGACCCGCTGCGGCCGGAAGAGCGCGGCTTCGGCATGGTCTTCCAGAACTATGCCCTGTTCCCGCATATGAGCGTGAACAAGAACATCGGCTTCGGCCTCAAGATGCGCGGCGTGCCCAGGGCCGAGATCGACAAGCGCGTGGCCGAGGCCGCGGCGCTGGTGCGCCTGCAGGGCCAGACCGAGAAGCTGCCCGGCCAGCTTTCGGGCGGCCAGCAGCAGCGCGTCGCCATCGCCCGCGCCATCGTCGTCGAGCCCCCGCTGGTGCTGATGGACGAGCCGCTCTCCAACCTCGACGCCAAGTTGCGCCTGGAGATGCGCGCCGAAATCCGCCGCATCCACAACACGCTCGGCGCCACCACGATCTACGTCACCCACGACCAGGAAGAGGCGCTCTCGCTCGCCGACCGCATCGTCGTGCTGCGTGACGGCCAGGTCCGTCAGGTCGGCACGCCGGAGGATCTGTTCTCGCGGCCCGACCATCTCGACGTCGCCGAGTTCATGGGCTTCCGCAACAAGGTGAAGGCCAAGGTCGTCGCAGTCGGCGAGGGCAGGGCGACGCTGGCCGTCGGTGATGCGCAGCTCTCCGGCCGCGCGCGCAATGCGGTCTCCGTCGGCGCCGATGGCCATCTGGCGATCCGGCCCGAGGATCTGCACCCCGTCGCCGCCGGCAGCGCCGGCCTCAAGGCGCAGGTGATCTCGACCGAGTTCCGCGGCCGCGAGTTCGTCRGCTTCGCCCGCATGGCAGACGGTACGGACATCTCCTTCCTTGCGCATGACAAGCTCTCGCCGGGCGAGACGGTCACGCTCGCCGCCGATCCCGACCGCGTTCTCGTCTATGGAGGAGAGGCGTGAGCACGGACATCTCCTCCATTCCGCTGAAGCAGCGGCTGGCGGCGCGCGGTTTCGACGGGCTGACGCTGCTCGTCGTGCCGGCGATCCTGTTCCTGCTGGCGCTGTTCATCTATCCGTTCCTCTACGGGCTCGTGCTCTCCTTCGAGCCGAAGCAGGGCGGCATGTTCGCCAACTATCAGCGCTTCTTCTCCGACCGCTTCCTTTACGGGACGATCGCGACGACGCTCTGGCTCGCGCTGCCGGTGACGATCGCCACGCTGCTGCTGGCGATCCCGATCGCCTTCCGCGTCCGGCTGATGCAGAACCAGCGCCTGCTGACCACGATCCTCGTGATCCCGATCACGCTCGGCACCGTTCTGGTCGCGCAGGGGCTGCTGAACTATCTCGGCCCGCAGGGCTGGTTCAACCGCACGCTGTTGACGCTCGGCATCATCTCGACGCCGGTGAAGCTCCTGCACAACTACTGGGGCGTGATGCTCTCGCTGGTCATCACCGGCTTTCCCTTCACCTTCCTGCTGACGCTGTCCTATCTGTCCGGCATCGATCCGGCGCTGGAGCAGGCGGGCGCGACGCTGGGCGCCGGCCCCTGGGAGCGCTTCAAGCACATCCTGCTGCCGTTGCTGCTGCCCGGGCTCGCCATCACGTTCTGCCTGAGCTTCGTCCAGGCCTTCTCGGTCTTTCCCTCGGCGGTGCTGCTCGGCGCGCCTTCGGGGCCGACACGCGTCATATCGATCGCGGCCTATCAGGCGGCCTTCGAGGAATACGACTACTCCATGGCTTCAGCCGTCGCGATGATCATGGGCGTGGTGCAGCTTGCCATCGTCGTCTTGGTGCTGGCCGCGCGCGGCCTGCTCTATCGCGGCCCTGCCGGCGGCGGAAAGGGCTGAACCGATGGTCAAGGACACCCGTCTCTCGACGAAGCTCTGGGCGGCCGCCAACTGGACGCTGATCGGCTTCTTCATCGTCAACCTCTTCGCGATGATCGCGACGGTGGTGACGTCATCCTTCTCGACGCGCTGGCTCGGCACCTGGCTGCCTGCCGGCTGGACGACGCGCTGGTATTCGGCCGCCTGGGCCGAGTTCCAGCTCTCGGACGTGCTCTCCGTCACCTTCCAGATCGTCTTCCTGGTGGTGGCGATCTCGGGGCTGATCGGCGTGCCGGCAGCCTATGCGCTGGCGCGGCGGGACTTCCCGGGCAAGCGGCTGGTGATGCTGCTCTTCCTGCTGCCGCTGCTGGTGCCGCCGATCACCTTCGGCATTCCGCTGGCGACAGTGCTCTACCAGACCGGCTTCGCCGGCCAGATGTCGGGCGTCGTGCTCGCCAACCTCGTGCCGACGGTACCCTTCGTCATCCTGGTGATGATCCCCTTCATCGAGCAGATCGACACCAAGATCGAGTCGGCGGCGCGCGTCTTCGGCGCCAACACCTTCAAGCTGTTCGTGCATGTGCTGCTGCCGCTGCTGATGCCCGGCATCCTCGCCGCGCTGCTGCTGGTGCTGGTGCGCACGCTCGCCATGTTCGAGCTGACCTTCCTGACGGCTGGCCCGACCAGCCAGACGCTGGTCGTCGCGCTCTACTACGCGGTCTTCGCCGCCGGTGTGCGTGCGGTGCAGTCGATCGACGCCATGGCGGTGATCTACATGGTCACGACGCTGATCTGGCTGATCATCGCGCTGCGCTTCGTCAACCCGACGCAGATCGTCGCCCGCGCGAAGAAGTAAGACGGCGGCGCGGCCGGAACAGGCCGCGCCACTGCCGCATTGTTTCCGGACACCGGTTCGACCGGTGTTCGGGAGGGTGAATGCAGCGCGGCACCGTCAGGATCGGCATCTCCGGCTGGGCCTACCCGCCCTGGCGCGGCGAGTTCTATCCGAAAGGCCTGCCGCAGAAGCGCGAACTCGCCTACGCGGCATCGCTCTTCCCCAGCATCGAGATCAACGGCACCTTCTACGGCCTGCAGACGCCGGCCAGCTTCGCGCGTTGGGCAGACGAAACGCCTGATGGCTTCGTCTTCGCGGTGAAGGCGCCGCGCTACATCACCCATGTCCTGCGCCTCGATGACATCGAGACGCCGATGGCCAACTTCATGGCATCGGGCCTGCTGCGCCTCGGCGCCAAGCTCGGCCCGATCCTCTGGCAGTTTCCGCCGAGCCTGCGCTTCGGCGCAGAGCAGATGGAGCGTTTCCTGTCGGCGCTGCCGCAGGATGGCGAGGCCGCCTCTGCCTGTGCCCGCCGCCATAACGACCACATCAAGGCCCGCGGCTGGCTGACGGCAGACGGCATCGGGAGGCTGCGTCATGCCGTGGAGGTTCGCCACGAGAGCTTCCGCGATCCGGCGTTCATCGAGCTTCTGCGCAAGCACCGCGTCGCACTGGTCTGTGCCGATGCGGTCGATTGGCCTCGGCTGACCGATCTGACGGCGGATTTCGCCTATGTCAGGCTGCACGGCTCCGAGGAGCTCTATGCGAGCGGCTATGACGACAAGGCTCTGGATCACTGGTCCGCGCTGATCTCTGCCTGGGCGGACGGGCGCGATGCGGGAGCAGGCGAACGCATCGTCGAACAAGCGCCCGGCATTGAACGGCCCCGCGACGTCTACGTCTATTTCGACAACACGATGAAGCCTCGTGCACCGCGCGACGCATTGGCGCTGATGAAGCGCCTCGGTCTTGGTTCGAGCGAGAACGGCAACCGGGAGGGATGAAAGTCAGGCGAGGTCGATCAGCGCGATTCCGAGTTCCGGCCGCTTGCGGCGGCAGAGTTCGGTGGGCGCTTCCATGATCGTGACTTCGAGCGTCGGCCGCACGATTCCGCTGAGAAAGTGGCCGCCCTTGGTCGAGCCGTCACGCAAACCGAGCACCACATGCAGGTGAAGGCTCGCCTTGTCGTTCTCGTCCCGGGCGATATCGCCGATCAGGCTCAGCACTTCGCGCGTCGCCCCACCTGCGAAGTCTTGAGCTTGACCGGCATGTCCGTCGTCAGGCCGGGCTTGCGGCTGCTATCGACCTCCGCCTTCTTCACCCACTCGTTCAGCGTCTGCGCCGTGCAGTCGATCTTCCCGAGATCGACATGATCGTGGCCCAGCGTGACGGATGCTCGGCCTCGTGATCCAGCACCACCCGCACTGCCCGGGAACGGACTTCAGGCGAAAACTTGTTCGTCTTGCTCGTCATAGCCCCGTCCTCTCAAGAGTTGGGGCCTCCGACAACCCGGGGGCGGTTCAGGCCACCTCAGGCGACGCTCCTATCGGCCAGTCGATCTGCGAGATCCATCTGATTAGCGACTGTCACAGTAGCAGTGACCGAACGGACGCCACTTCCGTATTCAGCAAGGGTAGAAAGCGGTCGATCATTTCGCCGGTCGAGATGCGGTCGACATGGGCTCCAATGTTGACAGCCGCAATGATGGCGCTGTCATAGCGCCGCACGGGAACGGAAATCGACCGAAAACCCAGCTCCGCCTCCCTGTCGACGAGCGAGTATCCTTTGCTGCGATCAGAGATGATGGTCGCCAGCAGGATTTCCTTGTCCGTGATCGTGAACGGAGTCATCGCCTCAGGCTTAACTGCCTCCAGGAAATCGGCCAAAGCCTCGTTCTCGAGGCGACTTAGCAAAACACGTCCTACGGCTGTGCAGAATGCGGGCAGCCGATAGCCGATGTCGATGCCAGCCGAGAAGACTCTGGCGGGGCTGGCCCGGGCGATGAAGACGGCCTCGCTATTGTGCAGGATGGCCAGCGAACAGACTTCCTGAGCCTGCGCCGCGACCCGGTCCATCATCGGCTGGAGTACTGCGACGACCTGATTGGACGACAGATAGGCAGTCGCCAAGGAGAGCACGCGCGGTGTGAGCGAGAACAGCTTACCGTCTCCCTCGACGAAGCCCATCTTCGCCAAAGTATGCAGAATGCGCCGAGCTGTGGCGCGTGGCAGATCGGCCGCCTTGGCCATGTCACTCAAGGTGGCGGGGCGGGGCGCGGCAGCAAAAAGTTGGAGCAGGCGCAGGCCGCGTTCCAGACTTTCGATGATGTCGGGGCCGTCACGTCGGGATTCGTCTTCGGGACTTCTTCGCAATTTCGGCATCGTCCGTCCGTGGTCGATCTCGCTGGTCGCCGGACGTCGCACCGGAAACCTGATGGGGTAAGGTAAAATGCCTTACCCCATCAGGGGGCGCTAACCAAATGCCTCAGATCAAACGCCGAATCCTCTACCTGGAGCCGTGTGGGAGAAACCGCATCGGCCATCAGCCGGCGAGAGATCATCTGCTCGCCCGGCCGGTTAACGCTTTCGACACTGAGCAAGCGGCCGTGCTGAAAGGAGAAAATTGAGAACCGGCCGTCCTCGATCGATCCGCGCACCACCTGCTCGTCGTCGCGGGAGACGAGTCCGACTATCTGCAGCTTGGCCTCGTATTGGTCTGACCAGAAGCGCGGAACGCTGGTATAGGGCAGCGGCGAGCCGGCGATGGTCGATCCGACCGAGCGGCCCTGATCCGTGGCATTCTGAACCGATTCCAGCCGCAACCGCAGGCCCGCGAAGCATTCCGATATCGATGCCGACCGTGACCGGGCCTGCACCCTGCGCCGCGCGGTCGCGACCGAAGCGAATGAGCCGCTCGCGATCGAGGGACGCCATATTGCACTTTCCGAGTTGCCGCTTCAGCATCTCGAGGGTTGCGACCTTGGAGCGCAGAGGAGCCTTGCCGACGTCGCACATGTCGTCGATATGAAGGTCGATGAGGTCCCCGAATGTTTTCAGGCGCGCATGCGCGACTCGTTCGGAGCCTCGCCACGATCAACCTGACGCTCGGCCTCGGTGGCCCAGCGTCGCGCATCATCCCGGCGCAGAAAGGTCTCGCTCACGTAGCGTCCCTTGCGTCGGACCTGGACGCGCCAGGCCCGGAGGAGAGCTTCGTGAAGGTGGCCGTTTTTCGTGTGCGTTCCGTGTGCACCCAGCCGTCGAAACGTGGCGAAAAACGTCGCATCATGGCGTGCTGTCGTGTGCACTTGGTACGGCTTAGCGATTTGATGTTACAGAAAAAACCATGAGATATCGAAAACATAGATTCTCCGTCGCGCCGATGATGGACTGGACCGACCGCTATTGCCGGGTCATCCATCGCCTGATGTCGCGCCATGCGCTGCTCTACACCGAGATGGTGACGGCGCAGGCGGTGATCCGCGGCGATCGCCAGCGCCTGATCGGCTTCGACGCCGTGGAGCATCCGGTCGCGCTCCAGCTCGGTGGCAACGATCCCAAGCTGCTGGCCGAGGCGGCCAGGATCGGCGCCGATTTCGGCTATGACGAGATCAATCTGAATTGCGGCTGCCCGTCTGACCGCGTCCAGGGCGGGGCGTTCGGCGCCTGCCTGATGCGCGAGCCCGCGCTGGTCGGCGATTGCGTCGCGGCGATGAAGGCGGCCGTCGCCATCCCCGTCACGGTGAAATGCCGCATCGGCGTCGACGACCAGGACCCGGAAGCTGCACTAGACGCGCTGACCGCCTCGGTGCGCGCGGCGGGCGTCGATGCGCTGATCGTCCATGCCCGAAAGGCCTGGTTGCAAGGCCTTTCGCCGAAGGAAAACCGCGAGATTCCGCCGCTCGACTATGAGCGTGCCTATCGCCTGAAGGCTGCCAATCCCGACCTGCCGATCAGCCTCAACGGCGGCATCAAGGCTCCGGCCGAGTGGCTGCCGCATCTGGAAAAGCTCGACGGTGTCATGATCGGCCGCGAGGCCTATCAGAACCCGGAAGTCCTCCTGCAGGTCGATCCGCTGCTCTTCGGCGCGGAGGCGCCGGTGCGGGATGCGTTCGCCATGCTCGAGGCTCTGGAACCGTATATCGCTGCCCATCTCGAACAGGGCGGGCGGCTGCATGCCTTCACTCGCCATCTCGTCGGCCTGTTTCCGGGCCGCCCCGGCGCGCGCCCCTTCCGCCGCCACCTCGCCGAGCGCTGCGTCGGAGCCGACGCGACGCTGGACGACCTCCGTACCGCCGTGACGCATCTCTCTCGCCACGAAACCGCGAACGCGGCCTGACAGAACCTCTCGGTCCGCGAGGCCGAATGTCAGCCGGCGTCGTCTCCGTGCGCCGTCTCGTTGATGACCATCGACGGCATCTTGGAGAAATCGACCGCCCGAGGGCCGGTTGGTCCTATGGCGAGCTGAAGGGTTTTGATCACGTGAAGGAGGCGTCTCACCGTCTCCTGCGCCGCCGGAGAGTTCTCGTTCAGGTCGAGTGGCTTGAGGCAATACTCGATAATCTGCCTGGGGCGTTCATGCTGGGTCATTTGATCTCTCCTCGCTCGGTGCATCGGCGCGACAGCGAGTGGGAAGGAGCCAGCCCGCCCCATCGATGTCGGAACTGATGGGTGCGGGGCGGCTCAGCCGCCGTTGTTGTTAAGGCTTCGCCGCGGGTTCGCGCCGCATTTTCTGGTTTGCTGAACGGGCCGGCGCCAAGGGTGCCGGCCCGTCATCAGCCTTAGGCCGCTGCGAACTGGTTCATGGTGTTGGCATGGCCGCCCGCTTTCAGGGCGCGGTCGCCTCCGACCATTTCCTTGAAGGTGTCGCCCAGATCCGAGCCGACCTCGTGCTGGTGTTTGACAGCCGAGACGCCACGCCGGATTTCTTCTCGCTGGACGGTGTTCACATAGGCCTTCATGCGGTCCGATCCGAAGTAACCCGTCGCCAGCTCGTCGACGCTCTTCGCCGTGAGATGGAATGTCGGCAGCGTGATCAGGTTGTGGAACACGCCGGCCTTCGCCGCGATGTCGACCTGGAAACGCGCAAGGCGCGCATCCGCTTCACGCCCCAGCTCGCTGTCATCCAGAGCGGCGGCCATGAGCGCGTTGCCATCGGGATAGGCGTCGGCGCCGATGCGCCCGTCGGCAAGCCATTCCGCGCGAATCTGCTTGCGGATGCTCAGCGTCCAGTTGAACGAAGGCGAGTTGTTGTAGGCGAGCTTGGCTGACGGGGCCGCCTTGCGGATTTCGGCCACGATCGAAGCGATTTCGTTCACGTTCGGCGTGTCCGTTTCGATCCAGAGCAGATCTGCGCCGCCTTCGTTGATCGAGGCGATGCAATCTTCAATGACGCGGGCCCGCCCCGTCTCTTCGCGGAACCTGAAAAGGCCGTTGGCGAGCCGGCTCGGCCGCACGAGCTTGCCGTCCAGCCAGATCGCGACTTCGCCTTCGCCGAGGGGAGAGGCGTTCGTCACCGGCTCCGTCTTGAGCCACTTCGTGTATTCGGCGGCCAGATCGCCCGGCTTCTGGCTGACCGGGATCTTTTGGGTGAGGCCTGCGCCCAGGCTATCCGTCCGGGCGACCACGAGGCCGTCGGAGACGCCGAGCTCTTCGAAGGCAAGCCGGCACGCACGCAGCTTCTCGATGAAATCCTCACGCGGAACGGTGACCTTGCCATCCTGGTGACCGCATTGTTTCGCGTCGGAGACCTGGTTCTCGATCTGCAGGCAGCACGCGCCAGCCCGGATGAGTTCCTTCGCGAGCAGATAGGTCGCATGCTCATTGCCGAAGCCGGCATCTATATCGGCGATGATCGGCACGACATGGGTTTCGAAGCCGTCGATCGCGGCGATCGCTGCCGCCTCCGCCTTGGCGTCGCCGGCGGCGCGGGCATCCTTGAGCGCCTTGAAGAGATCGTTGAGCGCGACCTCGTCCGCCTGCCGCAGGGAGACGTAGATTTCCTCGACGAGATCGACCACAGCCGTCTTCTCGTGCATCGACTGATCCGGGAGATGCCCGAACCGGTTGCGCAGCCCAGCGACCATCCAGCCCGACAGATAGACGTAGGCGCCCTTTGACGAGCCGCCGCGCTGGCGCTTCACGGACTTGATCATCTGCTGCGCGTGAAATCCGGACCAGCAGCCGAGAGACTGCGTGAACTTGGAAGAGTCGGCGTCGTACTCCGCCATATCGCGGCGCATGACGGTCGCCATCGCCCGTGCGATATCCAGATGCGTGTCGAAGGTGTTCTGCAGACGCAGCTGAGCGATGTCGTCGATAGCCACGCCCCCGGGCGCAAAGCCTGACGGGAAACGCTCCAACAGGTCAGTTCTCAGTTCCGCATAGGTGGTCTTCCTGTCGTTGGACAGAATAGAGCCCTTAATCGCTCTTCCATTCGTAGGCTGTTTAACGATCGAGTTCATGGCAGTCTCTTCCTTGTCCGTAGAACTTTTCGATTAAGCTGAGTTGTCAGAGGTATCTCGGTCGCTTTCCGCTGATTTGTGCGGCTCATTCCCGAGTATCCGAATGCGATCGATGCGGGCCGAACCAGAATCTTCGGAACGGGATCAATCGGCTGCGAACCCCACCCGGCGCCGGCCGGTCATGACAGTGGCCCGAGGGCCGCGGGCCTCGGCCATCAGGCCTCATACCCATGGGCCGTCTCGTTGATCACGATCGCCCGCATCTTGAAAAAATCGGCGTGTGGAATGCCGATCAACCCGGCGTCAAGCTGAAGCGACTTGATGGCATCGACCAGGCGCCGCACCGCCTCTTGTGCCGCCGGCGACTGCTCATTCAAGCCAAGTGGCTTGAGGCAATGCTCGATGATCTCCCGCGGCTTCTGATGTCTGGTCATCGGATGGCTCCTGCAACGCTTGGCTCGAGTATCTGGGTGGGAAAGGAGGGCTTCCGCAGCGCGATGCGATGGCGTTGCCATCTGGCGCTCGATTTACTCATTCCCACTCTCAGGCCATGTTGACAGCGCGACGATGCGAAGCAAGAATTACTTGTAAATCAACGTGTTAATATGAAAATGGATGTCAAGTTTTTCGCTATATGAGTCAATGGTGTAAAGGTTCGAAGTGCAGCAAGTGAATGTCCAGATCGGCGGTCGGATCAAGCGGCTCCGGCGACAGCGAAAGGTGAGCCAGGCGGCCTTGGCGGAGGCGCTTGGGATCTCGCCGAGCTATCTCAATCTGATCGAGCACAATCGGCGTCGTGTAACGGTCCCGCTCCTTTTCAAGGCTGCGAGCTATTTCGGCGTGCAGCCGGGAGATCTCGCCGAAAGCGAGGAACCGAGGCTTGCAGGCGACCTGATGGAGCTGTTCGGTGACGATCTTTTCGTCGATTGCGACCTGACGAACCAGGACATCAGCGACCTCGCGACCTCAAACCCCGCGGTCGGCCGGGCGATCATGCGCCTCTACGATCGATATCGGGCATTCGGTGCCGGCGGTAGCCCCGCAAAGGCCCAGATCGAGGCAGGCGATTCCGTGACGACCGATGCGGTCTCGGATTTCCTGCAGGCAAATGCCAACCATTTTCCGATCCTCGAGGTCGCCGCCGAGCGCATTCGCAGGGACATCGACAGTGCGTCGGATTCGTTCGAACACGGGCTGCGGACTTACTTGCACAATGTATTCGGATTGCAATGGCGCTCGGCAGCTCTCCCGCTCGGGATGGCCCGGAAGGTCGACAACGCACACGGAGAGATATTGACGGCCGATCTGCTGCCCGCGGAGACGGCAGTCTTCACCGTGGCCCAACATCTCGGAAGGCTCGGCGCGGGCAGCGCGATCGAGCAATTGATAGCAGAGGCCTCTCTTCCGGAGGAAGCGGAGGCGGTGGCGCGAAACGCGCTGACGGCTTACTTCGCCGCCGCGCTGATCATGCCTTACGAGCCCTTCCTGCTCGCCTGCAAGGAGACGCGCTACGACATCGAGCGTATCGGCCGCCGCTTCCGCGCCAGCTTCGAACAGGTCTGTCATCGAATGACCACGCTGCAGCGGGCCGGGCGCACAGGCGTGCCGCTTCACCTCGTCCGCACGGATATCGCCGGCAACATTTCCAAGCGCTTCTCCCTGTCGGGCATTCACATCCCGCGCCATTCGGGGGCTTGTCCGCGATGGAACGTTTATGGCGCCTTCCTTCACCCTGATCGGATAAACGTCCAGATCAGCCAGATGCCCGACGGACAGCGTTTTTTCTGCATCGCAAAAGCGGTGACCAAGGGCGGCTACCGCCATAACGAGCCGAAAAGGCATCTCTCGATCGGCCTGGGCTGCCACGTCGCCTACGCGAACGAGCTCGTATACTCGGACGGCGTCGACGTCTCCAACATGGACCTGGCTGTTTCCATCGGTGTCGGTTGCCGCATCTGCCCTCGCATCGGCTGCGCACAGCGCGCACATCCAGCCGCTGGCCATCGGATGACATTCGACGAGAGCGAACGGTCGGAGAACTTCTTCGCCAGCAGCTAGGTGTGCTTGCGGATCGGTCGGCGGGAGGTTCGGCGCTTCCGGGAGGATCAGCTTGCGAAGTTGGCCCATTCCGGATGGTCGGGGCGTCCGGTTTCGGGTCGTCCCCTGCCGTTACCGCGATCGGGGCGTGGTCGATGCTTCGTTCCAGAGCAACGGCATCACCCCTGAACGGCTTGCCCGTTCCCGATGGCTGGATCGACGGGGCAGGCGCCGCTCCGAGACGGGCGATCGAGACTTGGCAAGGATACCGTAACGCAAAGACCTCCTTCGGCCCGGTTTTCCAATGCGATGGACCCTTCATGAGATCGAGCGACGGCCTGGGCGATGGTGAGGCCAAGCCCCGAGCCGCCGGTCTCGCGGCCACGTGATTCCTCCAGCCGCACGAAGGGATGGAAGACGCGCTCCATATCGGCCGGCGGGATCCCTGGCCCTCTGTCCTCGACCAGAACGATGAAACGGCCATCGGCTTCGATGATGCTGATCTTGGCCGAAACGCCATATTTGACCGCATTGCCGATGACGTTCGAGAAGGCGCGCTTCAGCGGGAGGACGCGCCCAAGGATCGGGGCGGCGTTCAAGCCCGTCAGCATGACGCTGTGTCCCTGGTCGAGATGCTCGTCGACGATGGTTTCGATGACCGAGGCAAGATCGATCGGTCGGGCCGCCTCGCTGGAGACGCCGGCGCGCAGATATTCCAGTGTCGAGTCGATCATCGCCTCCATCTCGCCGAGGTCGGCGTCGATGAGGCGGCGCGTCGCATCGTCGTCGAGCAGTTCGGAGCGCAGCCTCAGGCGGGTGATCGGGGTGCGCAGATCGTGCGACACCGCGGCCATCGCCTGCATGCGCTCGGCGACGAGGCGCTGAATGCGTTCGCGCATGGTGTTGAAGGCGCGTGCGGCACGGCGCACCTCGGCAGGCCCATCTTCCGGCAGCGACTGCGGCGCCTGATCGAGGCTGAAACGCTCCGCCGCAAGGGCGAGGTCGCGCAGCGGCCGCGTCGCCCAGCGCAGCAGGAGCAGCGCCACGACGACGATCGCGACGGCGAAGCAGATCATGATCGCCGTCACGCTCCAGTCGGGATGCTGCGAAGCACCGAGCGCGGAAGAGGAGAAGTTGACCCAGCTTCCATCCTCGAGCCGGACAGAAACCAGCATCATGTGCCGATCGGCATCGGCGGCGCCGGCGGCGGACCCTCCGTCATCCGCCAGTCCGACCCGGAAGGAGGCTGCCGCAAGATCGGGCGCGAGCTGCCTCAACCGTGCTTCCATCGTGCGCGTGCGCTCCGTAGCCGTTGCCCTGCCGAGGACGAGGCTGACTTTGCTCCAATGCACCTCGAGGCTCGCGCTGGACAGGTCATGCGCGACACGGTCGCGCTCCGCACCGTCGGGCAGACTCGCGATCGCACGCTTGATCGAGACGATGCGCTCGGCGAGCCCGCTGTCGCGCCCGGCCGAGGCGAGGCTTTCCACTCCGACGCGAAAAGCCCAGTAGCCGAGCAGATGAAAGGCGAGCAGCGCCGCGAACAGGATCAGGATCGCGCGGCTCGCCACCGTGTCGGGCCAGGACGCTTGAGCAGTGTGGTCAAGCGGGCGCCCCTCCGCGATGCCCGACCGTGGAAGCGAACATATAGCCCGCGCCGCGAACGGTCTTGATCAATTGGTTGCCATTGGCGTCGGCCTCGAGCTTGCGGCGCAAGCGGCTGATCTGGACGTGGTCCGATCGAAGGGATCATCGCTCGTCCGCGCCTTGGCGAACTGCATCAGCGCCTCGCGCGACAGCACGCGGTTGGCATGCTCGACGAAAGCGACGAGCAGGTCGAATTCCCCGGTCGAGAGATCGACGAGCGTTCCCGCCGGCGATTGCAGCTCGCGGCGGCGCAGATCCATCGTCCAGCCGTCGAAGGTCACGACCCCGCTCGGCTGCGTCAGAACGGAGCCCCGCGCCGCCCGCGCACGGCGCAGCACCGCCCGGATGCGAGCCAGCAATTCGCGCGGGCTGAACGGCTTGGTGACGTAGTCGTCCGCGCCGCCTTCGAGACCGGTGACGCGGTCGCTCTCTTCGTTTCGGGCCGTCAGCATCACGATCGGAATCTGCGAGACCGCGCGCATGTCGCGGCACAGTTCGACACCGGAGCGTACGGGCAGCATCAGATCGAGGACGATCAGGTCGATGGCGCTGTGCGCCAACGCCTCCATCATCGCGCGGCCGTCCGGCGCGCCGGTGACCTGATAGCCATAGCGCTGCAGGAAGCGCGCGACGAGCAGCCTGATCTGCGGGTCGTCGTCCACCACCAGGATATGGCCGTGATCGTCGGCGATCGGCGCGAAAGCTGCCTGGTCGATCGCGTGCTGGGCGTTGCCTGAACTATCCATGCCTTCCGAGCAGGGGCTCTCCTCATCGATTTGAGCCCACCATAACGCGCCCATGGCCCGGTTGCCGGCACAGATCTGCAACAATTTGTAACGGACGTCCGCAGAACCGCGTTGCTACTCCTGCTCCATCGAAACAGGGGAGCCGAGTCGTGACGTTGGTGAAGGTGCCGTTCCTCGCGGCGATCGGAATGGCGCTCGGCGCGTGCACGATGTCAGAAGTTCCAGATCACCTGGCCAGGCCGGCCGATCCAAGCGTCCGTGTTCCTGCCATCGCGTATCGCAGCGTGACTGCCAGTGCCGCAACGCTGCGCCCGGCCGATCCCAAGGACTGGCGCGAGCTCAACCGTCAGGTCGGGCCGAAGTCATGACACTGCCGAACCACTTATTCGCTTCGCCATTGCACGCCGTCCCCGAAAGGCCGGGCTTGGCTGCTTGCGCCGCCCACAATGCCCGCCGCCTGCTGCGCTGGAGCCTGCTTGCCGGCGTTGCCGCGATACTCGGCGGCTGCGCGGGCTTTTCGGCCGATGGCGGGATGGGGCCGATCCAGACCGCGACATACGCCGATATCGGCAAGGATGTGGTCAAGATCGGCGACGACCAGATGGCGCTCACGGCGAAGGCGCGTGTCGAGCAGATCCTGCGCCGCCCGCTGACGGCGGACATTGCCGTGCAGGTCGCGCTGCTCAACAATCGCGGCCTGCAGGCTGCGTTCAACGAGCTCGGCATCGCCGAAGCCCAGATGGTCGCAGCCAGCTTGCCGCCCAATCCGCGACTGGGCATCTCCAAGCAATCGGGCCGTTTCGAGATCGAGATCGAACGGCAGATCGCGGCCAGCCTGCTGGCGCTCGCGACCCTGCCGGCCCGGGCTGAAATCGCGCGCGACCGGTTCCAGGCGGCGCAGCTCCGGACGGCCGAAGCGGTTCTCAGGCTCGCTGCCGATACGCGCCGCCAGTATTATCGTGCGGTCGCGGCCAATGCCCAGGTCGGCTTCTACCAGGAGGCCAAGGCATCGACCGACGCGGCGTCCGAGCTGTTCAAGCGGCTCGGCGAATCCGGCGGCGTCAACAAGATCGACCAGGCACGCGAATTCGCCTTCGAGGCGGAGCTCACCGTGCAACTCGTCCAGGCGCGCCAGCAGCAGCGCCAGGAGCGAGAGCGGCTCGTCCGCCAGCTCGGTCTCTGGGGTGACGATCTGAAGTTCAGATTGCCTGACACGCTGCCGCCGCTGCCGCGGCTGCAATCGGTCAAGGCGGTCGAGGCCGAGGCCCTGCGCAAACGTGTCGACCTGCGGGTCGCGCGCGCCGAGCTAGACACGCTGGCAAAATCGCTGGGGCTCACTCAGGCAACACGCTTCGTCAACGATGTCGATCTGCTGGGGCGCCGCACCTACGACCGTGGCCGGAGCATCTCCGAGGACGGTCATGTCGAGCGCGAGACGAGCCGCAGCCGGACGCTGGAACTCGAGATCGACATCCCGATCTACGATTTCGGCCAGTCGAAGGTCGCTCTGGCGGAGCAGACCTACATGCAGGCCGCCAACAAGCTGGCGGAGAAGGCGGTCAATATCCGCTCGGAAGCGCGCGAGGCCTACACCTCATACCGCGCCAACTACGACATCACGCGTCAGTACCAGGACAACGTCCTGCCGTTGCGCAAGATCATCCAGGACCAGTCGCTGCTGCATTACAGCGGCATGTTGAGCGACGTGACGGATCTGATCACCGATGCCCGCAACCGAATCCTCTCGAATGTCGCCGCGATCAATGCCCGCCGCGACTTCTGGATCGCCCATACCGACTTCAAGCATGCCCTGATCGGCGGGGGTAGCGGAGGTGGTGGCTCGGCCACTGTCGCGGCGGCTGGCGGCGGCGACGCCGGCGGCGGGCACTGAAGGAGCTTCCCGACATGACATCCCTATCCCAGCTTCATCGGTTCATCCGGGCTCGTGCTGGCCGGCGCGGCCGCCGTATCCGGGCGCACCGCCTTCGCCGCCGTGCCGGAGGCGCCGACCATGGCGGAGGCGGCGACGCAGGCGCCGCTGGTGCCGACCACAGGGCCGGACTATCAGCCGGTCGCGACCCTGAACGGCTGGTCGCTGCCCTGGCGGATGAACGGCGACTGGAAGGTGAAAGCCTATCTCTGGGGCTATAACGGCCAGTCGCCTGGGCCGACCATCGAGGCGGTCGAGGGCGACAAGGTCCGCATCTACGTCACCAACAAGCTGCCGGAGAACACGGCCGTCCACTGGCACGGACAGCGCCTGCCCAATGGCATGGATGGCGTCGGCGGGCTGACCCAGCCGCATATCCCGCCCGGCAAGACCTTCGTCTACGAGTTTCTGCTCAGGCGCTCGGGCACCTTCATGTACCACCCGCACTCGGACGAGATGGTGCAGATGGCGATGGGCATGATGGGCTTCTTCGTCGTCCATCCCAAGGACCCGGCCTTCCGCCGAGTCGATCGCGACTTCGTCTTCCTGCTCAACGCCTTCGATATCGAGCCCGGTTCCTATGTGCCGCGCGTCGCGGAGATGACCGAATTCAACATGTGGTGCTGGAACAGCCGCGTGTTCCCGGGCCTCGATCCGTTCGTCGTCGGCAAGAACGACAAGGTCCGCATCCGCTTCGGCAACCTGACCATGACGAACCATCCGATCCACATGCATGGCTACGAGTTCAAGGTCTCCTGCACCGATGGCGGCTGGGTCGACCCGGCCGCGGCCTGGGACGAGGTCTCGATCGACGTCGCAGTCGGCCAGATGCGCGCCTTCGACTTCGTCGCCGACGAGCCGGGCGACTGGGCGATTCACTGCCACAAATCGCACCACACGATGAATGCCATGGGGCATTCGGTGAAGAATTATATCGGCGTGAACAAGAAGGATTTGGCGAAGCGCATCGCCAAGATCGCGCCCGGCTACATGCCGATGGGCTCGAACGGCATGGGCGAAATGGGCGCGATGGAGATGCCCCTACCCGAAAACACGCTGCCGATGATGAGTGGCTTCGCGCAATTCGGCCCGGTCGAGATGGGCGGCATGTTCTCGGTGGTGAAGGTCCGCGAGGGGCTGGCGAAGAGCGACTACAAGGACCCCGGCTGGTTCAGGCACCCGGAGGGAACCGTCGCCTATGAGCTCAAGGGTGCGAAGCTCGGCGAAGCGCAGCGCGCGAGCCCGCTCGACAGCGGCGTCCAGTCGGCCGAATGGCGGGCCAAGGATCCCCGCAAGCCGAGCCTCGGACCCAACGGCAAGCCGCGTGCCGCCAAGAACCCGCATTCCAACCACTGAAGCAGCAACGAAGCACACTCACTCCTGGAGCGCTCCATGAAGACAGCAACGTTCAAACTGGCTGGGATCGCCGTCTTGATGTCGGCCGGCGCAGCCTTGGCCGGCCCCGGCGCGGGCGGCCACGGCCATGGCGACGAGACGGCCTATGGCAAGCCGGGCGACCCCAAGAAGCCCGCCCGCACCGTGCAGGTCGTGATGAGCGAGAGGGACGGCAAGATGGCCTTCATTCCCGACCGGGTCGAGGTCCGGCGTGGCGAGCAGGTCCGCTTCCAACTCCGCAACAATGGCGAACTCGATCACGAGCTGGTCCTGGCGACGCTGGAGGAGAACCTCAAGCACGCCGCCGAGATGCAGAAGAATCCCGACATGGAGCATGACGACCCGAACGCCAAGCGGCTCGCGCCGAAAAAGACCGGCGAGATCGTCTGGGCCTTCACAAAGGCCGGCGAGTTCGACTTCTCCTGCCTGATCCCAGGCCACCGCGAAGCCGGCATGACCGGCAAGATCATTGTCAAGTGAATGAGCTCAGACCAAGGAGCGTTCCCATGCTGAAGACCACCGCCATCCTGACCTTCCTGGTTGCCGCGCTGCCGGCCGCCGCACAGTCGGTCAGCGGCACCGTCACCAAGATCGACGAGGCCCAGGGTAAGCTCACCATCAATCACGGCCCGATCAAGAACCTCGACATGGACGCCATGACCATGGTGTTCCGCGCCGGTGATCCGGACATGCTGAAAGGGCTCAAGGCCGGAACCAGGATCAAGTTCGATGCCGACCGCGTCAACGGCCAGATCACCGTCACCAAGCTCCAGAAAGCGAAGTGACGGGGCACGAGCCAGGCGGGCGGTCTCGATACGCCCGCCATTCTCGCATCGCTCCGATCATCCTGGGTGCGGTTGCGATCGGCTCTGCGGCTCTGGCCTCCGATGGCGATCTGCAAAGGGTCCTGCTCGAAAACGGCTGCATCGAGCCGCGGATCGAAATCGCCATGCAGCAGCGCGATCTCGTGGCCTATCGGGCCAACTGCCTCGGCACCTCGCACAAGACCATCGTCATCGTCTGCAGGGGAGGTCGGTGCAGTCCGAGCCGCCCGATCAACGACCGCGATCGCTAGCAGAAGCCGCTTGACCTTCCTACGATGGGAAGGAGCAGGCTCCTGCCATCGCCATATCGAAAGGATGATGCAGAGATGTCCTGCTGCCAACAGCATGCCAAACCCGCAGCCGAGATGATCGCGCCGTCCGGCGACGCCGTGACCTTCCAGGTCGAGGACATGACCTGCGGCCACTGCGCCGGCACGATCAAGGGCGCTATCGAGACCAGGCTGCCGGGAACGAGCGTGACCCCCGACCCCGGCTCCAAGCGCGTGAGCGTGCTGGGCTCGAGCGACTACGCCGCGATCAAGGCCGCCGTCTCCGCGGCGGGCTATACGCCCGGCCCTGGACGGGTCGGTTGACCTCAAGCGAGCCGGCCCAAGCGGCCGGCTCGTCAACAAGGCAGAAATGGCGGCAGAACAGGGAAGATCATGGTGATGCAGGAATTTTCGCTCTCCCGTCGCGCGTTGACCCTTGGCCTGGCACAGGCGGCCGCCGGCTTCTTGCTGTGGCGTCCCGCCATCGGTGCCGAGGCCTTGCCGAAGATGATCGTCACACGCGATCCCAATTGCGGCTGCTGCGGCAATTGGGTTGCGCATGTAAAGGCCGCCGGCTTCCCGGTCGAGGTGATCGAGATCGCGGACGTCGCACCGCTCAAGACGGAGCTCGGCGTGCCCGACGCTCTCGCCTCATGCCATACCGCGGAGATCGGCGGCTATGTCGTGGAGGGCCACGTGCCGGCCGAGGCGATCAAGCGCCTGCTGGTCGAGCGCCCCAGGGCGACTGGCCTCGCCGTCGCGGGCATGCCGGTCGGCTCGCCCGGTATGGAAGTGCGCGGACAGGCGCCCGATACCTACGAGGTCGTCATCTTCTCGGCCGGCACACAGAGCGTTTTCCGGCGCTACCGGGGGCTCGCGCCGATCTGAACCGAGCGATCAGTCCTCCGTCCCCACTTGCACGACGGATCTCCAGCGTCTCGACGAAATGCCAAGCGAGCAGAAGCGCTCGATTCTTCAAATGAAAGATGCCAGGCCGGCACCGGGCATTGATCCCCAGTTGAGCTGAATCGGTTTTCGGTCATGCGGACACGGGAACTCTGGAAGTCTGCCTTCGGGCGGAGCGCCAGCTTCCTTTAAGTTATGGCGGAGATCCCCTGCATCAGCGCGGGCCGTTGTATTGAGGAATCTGGGGCTTACTGCCAAAAATGAGGCCCTGCGGATTCCGATCCACTTCGCGCAAGGTGCGGCTAAAGCCCTTAAGTCTGCGCCCGCCGTCTGTCGTCAAATTTTCGATACTCTGCAGCGCGCCGCCGGCGAAGCGGGCAATTTCGGCGGTAATCTCTGCGCTGCGCTTATCGAGGCTATCCGCGAGCGCACGGATGGATTTCGCGGSATCGGCGACGWCGTCGAAGGCGCTCCGCCCGTTCTGGCCAGCGGCGGTGTTGAGAAAGGACTGCGCGCCTTTCAATACGCCGTCCACTTGGTCGGCTGCCCTGTTGAGCTTCTCGCTCACGGATGCGACGTTCTTGAGCGTCTTGCTCACATCGGTAGCGGCACCCTCCAGGGTTGCGGTAAATTTCTCGGACCTTTCGATAACCGAGACGATATTATCTCGGTCAACCGATCGCATAGTCTCTGTTACGCCTTCGCTGAAAGCCCCGAGCTTATCTGGAAGCGGAGCGATGAACTCCGCGACAGCGCCGATGTTTTTCATCAACTTGTCGACGCTCTCCGAATTGTCGCCCAGTGCAGCCGAGAACTGTTCCACGTTTTTGATCGTGTCGCCGACCGGTCCGGCATTTGCCTCGATAGCGCTCTCGATGCCGCCAATCGCCCCGTCGACGCTCTTCGCAATCGAGTTCACCTTCTCAAAGATGTCGTCGGAAGGTTCGGCTATGATGATGGGCAGGGCTTGGCCTGCCTGTACGGTCAATGCAGCGGAGTGCGGATCGCCGCCGCGGAGCTGAACGGCGACGACCCCGGCCAGCCCCTGCCCTTCGAGACGGGCGCTTGTATCGACCCGCAACGGCGCCGATCGATTGACTTTGATCACGGCAGAGATCTGGCGCGGATTATCCGGCTGAATTTCGATCTGTGTCACCTCGCCAACTCGCAGCCCATTGAAGAGCACGCTCGATCCCCGCCCCAAACCGGAAACCTTGCCGTTGAAGATCAGACGAACGTTGACGGTCTCGTTGCCACCGCTGCTGAACCAATAGGCGCCTCCCAACAGCGCAGCCACGAACGCGAGCGTGAACAATCCGATCAGCGCATGACTCGCTCGCGATTGCATAGTCCAAGTGTTTCCCGTTGCTCCAGCGGCAGGCGGGCGGGGCCCGCACGCGGCAAGTCTCGCGAGTCGCTAGCATAAGAGCATCGCCAGTCGACTAGAAGGGCACCAGACCAGTGTCCCTTGATAGAATCCAAAGCGGTCCGCGATGGCGCGGAGATAGATGAGCCGGCCGGAGAGGGAACAGCCGATCGGCGCTTTGGTTTGCATTGAAGCGCACTGCTTCACAGCGCAATCTGACGGAGACCGAGAATGACGACGGATACAGCGTTCGACGTTCTTCGCGAGCACGGCAATACGGAGTGTACGGCCCAGTTCTGGGTGTCGGAGACACCTGCCCGGCACTTCGCGTCACTGCGGGAGTGTCTGCGGTCCCTTGCGGATGAAAACCGCGATGAGCCTTTGCCGGATGTGCATATCCACGCTGCAACCGGCGATATTGCGATCAACGGCCCCCAGCTTGAGAGCCTGATACGAATTGCCAATCCCGAGGGGAGGGCAGCTTGAGGTGCAAGCCGACCGGAACGGCGCCTGAAAGAGCGGGGAACGGATGTCCGACAAGTCGGTCAACCCGGATAGATCGCACCCAGCACGGCGGTAGGCACGATCAACCGAAAGGCCCGCGCCTTATGCAGTCGAACGGCCAGAGTCGGAACCGGCGCGCCGATGAAAATCGCCACCTTTAACGTCAACGGGATCAATGGCCGGCTCTCCGTGCTGCTGCGCTGGCTGGCCGACGCAGAACCCGATGTTGTCTGCCTTCAGGAACTCAAGGCCCCGCAAGGCAAGTTTCCCGAAGCTGCGATCCGCGATGCCGGATATGGCGCAATCTGGCATGGCCAGAAGAGCTGGAACGGCGTCGCGATCCTTGCCCGTGGGGCAGATCCTATCGAAACGCGCCGGGGCCTGCCTGGCGACGAGGAGGATACGCAGAGCCGATATATTGAAGCTGCTGTGAAGGGGGTCTTGATCGGCTGCCTGTATCTGCCGAACGGCAATCCGGCGCCGGGGCCGAAGTTCGACTACAAGTTGCTCTGGTTCGAACGTCTGACGGTCTACGCGGCCGAGTTGCTGGCGCATAAGATCCCCGTCGCATTGGTCGGCGACTTTAACGTGATGCCGACAGAGCTCGACGTCTACAAGCCGGAGCGCTGGCTCGACGATGCGCTATTCCGGCCAGAGGTACGGCAGGCATTCCACGATCTCGTCGCACAGGGTTGGACCGACGCCCTGCGCAAGATGCACCCCGGCGAGCGCATCTATACGTTCTGGGACTATTTCCGAAACGCGTGGGGCCGGAACGCCGGCCTGCGGCTCGACCATCTGCTGCTTAGCCCCGAACTGGCTGAGCGCCTCGAGGCGGCGGATGTCGATCGTCATGTGCGGGGCTGGGAGAAGGCGAGCGACCACGCGCCGGTTTGGATGAACCTCGTCGAGGACTGAGGCCATCAGAACCGCTTCATAGGAACCGCGCCTGCCTTCGGTTCGTTGCCAGCAGGACTGGGGGATCAGATGGCGGCGCATTCAGGCTCGAAGACGGTCATCTATGCGGCGCTCGTCGGCAACCTCCTGATCGCCATGACGAAGTTCATTGCTGCAGCGTGGACTGGCAGCTCGGCCATGCTGTCGGAGGGCGTCCATTCGCTCGTCGATACCGGCAATGGCCTGCTGCTCCTGCACGGTCTCAAACGCGCGGCCAGGCCGCCGGATCTGACACATCCTTTCGGTCATGGGCGTGAGCTCTATTTCTGGAGCTTCATCGTCGCCTTGCTGGTCTTCGCGGTCGGCGCGGGCGTCTCCTTCTATGAAGGTGTCGCTCATATCGTCGCGCCTCAGCACGCGACGAATTTGACGGTGAACTATGTCGTTCTGGGACTGTCCGCACTGTTCGAGGGCTATTCCTGGCGCGTCGCCCTGAAGGAGTTCCGCACGGCCAAGGGATCGCTGAGCTATTTCGCGGCGGTCAGGCAGAGCAAGGACCCCAGCGTCTTCACTGTGCTGTTCGAGGATACCGCGGCACTGCTCGGATTGTTCATCGCGTTTCTTGGAATTTCAGCTGCAGCCTATTTCGACCGGCCGGAACTCGACGGCGTCGCCTCGATCCTGATCGGGTTCGTCCTCGCCATGACCGCAATCTTCCTGGCCCGCGAAAGCAAGGCGCTGCTGATGGGCGAAGCGGCACTGCCGCATGTCCAGAAGGAGATCATGGCCGCGGTCACCGGCGATCCGGACGTCGAGCGCGTGAACGGCATGACCACCGTTCACCTCGGCCCGGATCAGATCGTCGTGGCGCTCAGCCTGGAATTCAAGGACGACAGATCGACTGCCGATATCGAGGATTGTGTCGAGCGTATCGAGGCGAGGCTCAAGCAACGGCGCTCGGACATCGCATCCGTGTTCATCAAGCCGCAGACCTCCGCGACGTGGCGCGAGCGGCGCGCGCAACTTGCCGATTGAGATCTCACCCCCGTCCACGGGGCGCGTGCGATTCACGCTGCCACCTGGCAAGACTAACCCGTTGCCAGGATTGAACGACGATGCGAACCAGCGCTTATGCGAGCCATGCCCGCGAAGCCTGCAGTTGAGGTCCCCGTCGTCAGCGGCAATAAACTCCTCTCCCTCTCATCGTGCACATGGAAACGCGGCGCTCTTCGAGAGGTAGAGGGCGATAGGTGCGCATGCTGTCGCGCGTGACGACTACCGTACTCGCTTCGTTAGGCGCGCCATAACTTGCGCATCCGGCAAGCAAAGCACAGAACGCGGTTACAAAAAGCGTCTTCATGCGCAGAACCCCTCAGCTCTAACGAGCTCCGTTGGAAAACCTGATCATCCGCTCCATGAACTCCGCCGCGGGCAACTTGCTCCGATATCGTTGCCGACCATTTGCACCCCGCGCCCGGTGAAGACGGTTAGGCCGGCTATGGCGGTTCGGGGCAGGGGGCGCCGCAGATGTCCTCATGGCCAATAGAGCGACAGGCGCGTACGAACTACAAGCTTTCATCCTCACTGCCCGAGATCCGCTCGATGACTCGGATCCAAGAGCGCGGCCGCGCGCGACTGAAACTGCGTCTGCCTGGCTGGCGGGTTCGTTTTGAAGTCGCCGCTAGCCAGTCATTCCTGGACGTTTGCGAGGCCTATGAACTGGCATGGATGGCGCTCGAGTATTGGGCGAAATCCGATCGGCCGATGAGCATCGCCGTGGTCGCGGATTATCGGGAACTGGTCGCCCATCTGGAACTTGACGCCCAACGCTGCGCAACTGGTGACATTGGTGCGCCATAGCGCCCGCCGGGCAGCTGGTAGCTCTACTCGCAACCCAAGTCAGGCATTCCGATCATAAGCATAAGGCCCGGCCCTCCATTCGGAATGCCGGGCCTGTGACCGTCATCGCGCCCGGCGAACGGCCGTTGCAATGTCCTGGTCTACCGGCCGATCGGGCGCTGCCGGTACATCCGCGGCTCGCCTCCTGATCGGCGGTAGAAGAAGGGAGCCGACACGTGTCGGTGGATGCCGGCTGCCTTCGATGATCATCTTGGCAGAGAACCATCGCTGCCGTCGCCTGGTAACAAGCAGCGGTAGCGCTGCCACAACGGGGTAAGCCGCAGGCGAGTTCCGCCGGCGCAAACGCTCACGCAACAGGGGATCGTCGATATCGCTCGATCGCCCGCAGCGTCAGATCGTCCTCAGCTACACCCCGCGCGCAGGCAACCACGGTGCTCAATGATCTGCGCGGATATCTCGGCGACAGAATTCTACGACGTTTGAGGGAGCAGCCGGGACTTGCAGTTGTGTCAAATTGACTAAAGCGAATTCAATGACCCTGCGCAGACGTTCGTCTTCAATTGTGCGCCCGGCTAAGCAGAAAAAGGCACTCAGAAGATGGACGCCGCACTCATCGTAGTTCGATTTGGAACGATCTTGATCTTGTTTGACCGGCATGGTGGCCCCGCACAGTACACAAATGTCCAAAAACGGTTCGGCACAGGCACAGTAGGCAACAAGAGCGCAAGGTCGGGGCCAGCGCGTCGTTCGAATGGAGGGCGCGTTAGTGCTGAGCTCCTCGACATATTCAAGGGTGGCTATTTTTGCGGTTCCTCGCCGAGGCGCTTCCGGATCGCAGGACTCTGTTTGATCGACGAGAAGACGGCCGACGCCCGCAACATCGCTTCGCTGACCCGCGGCACGATCTGCTGAAAGGGGCGCCGACAATGATCGCAAAACGCGAATAGGCCTTCGCTTCTTGCCGATCCCGCCGCGCAAGCCATGCACTCTGTAAGGCGAATACGCGAGGCTGGAAAATGACCAAGGATCAGATCGTCTACGAAGATTTTTCGAAGATCGACATTCGGATCGGCCGCATCGTGCAGGTTCTACCGTTCGAACGCGCCCGAAGCCCTTCCTACAAGGTCGAGGTCGATTTCGCGGATATCGGCAGAAAGTGGTCGAGCGCCCAGATCACCAGTTATGCCGCCGAGGAGCTCATGGGCTGTCTGGTGTCCTGCGTCGTCAATATGCCGCCCCGGAACATCGCAGGCTTCCAGTCGGAAATCCTGATCCTTGGCGCGCGGGACGCTGCCGGCGACGTGAAACTGCTGTCGCSGACCCATGAGGTCGGGCTTGGCGAGCAGGTCTTCTGATCCGCTTGTCCGGGCGAGGGTGGGTCTGAGAGCATTCGGAGCGAAACTATGGAAACTGCGGATTTCATCGTCATTGGCGGAGGCATCGCCGGTGCTTCGGTCGGCTACGAGCTGAGCCTCCACGGTAAAGTTGTCGTGCTGGAGATGGAGGCTTCCGCCGGCTACCACTCGACGGGCCGGTCGGCGGCCGTGATGTCCGAGAACTACGGCCCGGCCCTATGGAGCAGGCTCGTGACGGCGTCGCGGGCCTTTCTGGAGACGCCTCCTGATGGCTTCGCCGACGTACCGCTCGTCACGCCCCGTGGCGCGCTCTTCCTCGCGCGGGACGGAGAGCAGGCGCAGCTTCAGGCCCAGGCGGAGGAAATGCTCCGCCGTGGCGCGACGATCGAAATGACCACGGCCCAGGAGGCCCTCAGGTTCTGCCCTGTCGTCCGAGACAGCGAATTCGCATCGGCGCTTTACGAGCCGGACTGCAAGGACATCGATACGAACGCTCTCCTCACGGGCTACCTGAGAGCGCTCCGAAAGAACGGCGGGACATTCATCCCCGACGCCCGGGTTCAGTCCCTCCAGCACTCGCAAGGGACATGGCGGGCCTCCAGCCCTCGGGGCAATTTCGAGGCTCCGGTGGTGGTCAATGCCGCCGGCGGGTGGGTTCAGGAGATCGCCGAACTCGCTGGTCTCTCGTTCCGGAATGTCGTGCCATTCCGCAGAACCGCCGTCGTGTTCGACCCGCCGGCTGGAAGCGTGATCCAAGGCTGGCCGATGACCTTCGACGTCGCCGAGACGTTCTATTTCAAGCCTGAAGCGGGCCGGATCATGGTGTCGCCCGTCGATATGGCTCCTTCTGCTCCCTGCGACGCACAGGCCGACGAATTGGAAGTCGCTGTTGCGATCGACCGAATCCACCGCTGCACGACGATGGAGGTCAGGACGGTCAGCCACAAATGGGGCGGGCTGCGCACATTCGCACCGGATCATGAACCCGTCATCGGACGAGACCCGGAGCAGCCCAGTTTCATTTGGCTGGCCGGGCAAGGCGGCAATGGCGTGATGGCAGGCGCGGCTGCCGCGCGCCTCGCCGCGAGCTTCGCGCTGGACGCCGCCATCCCGGCCGACCTCGTCGGCCTCGGGATTACCGCCGAGAACGTCTCGCCGGGGCGTGTCTGCGTGGTCGATCCCGACGCCGCAGCCCCGGTCGTCGGCAAGCTGGAAGATTTCGCCTGACGAGAACTCGCCTCGTTTCACCGAGTCACGGCGTGCGCGAGCACGGCCTTCCGGTGATCAAGTGCGGTGGGGCCTCAGTCGAAGTCCGGTATCACTTTTCCTGGATTCATCAGACCCTTCGGATCCAAAGCCTGCTTGACGAGGCGCATAATGTCGACCTTCGACGCGGCTCCGAACCGGGCGAGCAGATCGAGCTTCACTCGTCCGATTCCATATTCGGCGCTGAAGGTCCCGCCCATGTCGTAGGCGAGCCCGTAGATCTTTGGCGAGACCTCCTTTTCGAACTGGGCCTTGAAACCCGGCGCAGAAGCTCCCTCGGGCGCGACGACGTTGAAATGGACGTTACCGTCACCAACATGGCCGTAAACGGATAGGATCGCCCTGGGGCGGTCCTCGTTCACGATTTTTGAAGCCGCTTGAACGAATGCCGCGAGACGGGACGTACGGACGGCGACATCATGTTTGACCGAGCCTCCGTGATGGACTTCGGCTTCCGGGATGTTCTCCCGCAATTGCCAGAAGTCTGCGGCCTGCTGTCCGCTCGTGGCGATGGTTCCGTCAGTGACGAGGCCGCTTTCCATCAATGCCGCGAGCAGTTGGGTGCTCGCCTCCTCGAGGTTGAGCACCGACGACGAGGTCGAAGCCTCCATGAGGACGTAGTGATCGGCCCGGTCGGCGAG